>CAMNCR010000085.1 GCA_946534455.1 uncultured Clostridia bacterium
CCCGGACGGCTGGTCGAGGAGCAGTTCACGGAGCTGAAGCGGAATTACTACATGGTGGGCAAGGTCAATATTGCCCTGACCCGGGAGCTGGCCTCGGCAGAGCGGCGGTACCAGGATCTGCAGGAGCTGATTCTGTCGGTGTGCCGGAGCTGGAGCGGGGAGGAGATGCAGGTGGTGGCCGTGCCCGAAAACCTGCAGAACATCTTTGTGATTCTGGCCTCGGACGAAAAGAGCGGCTTTGAGGACTGCTTCTACCGTCTGTACCGGGCGCTGGAGGAAAACGCCGGGGATGAAAACACCGTGCTGACCATCGGCATCGGCGCCTGCGAGAGCGATCTGGACCGGCTGTCGGAGGCCTGCAGGGATGCGCAGACGTCCCTGGAGCAGATGCTGACCGGCGGCCGCGGCGCGGTCTATTTTCCGGAGGAGCGGGCGGCGTCGGCGCCGGGATACTATTTTCCGCGGGACGCGCAGAAGCAGATGGTGCGCCTGCTGAAGGAAAGGAATCTGGCCGGGCTGGAGGCGCTGCTGGAGGAAATCTATCAGAAGAACCTGATTGACGCGGATCTGCCGGCGGCGGAGGTGCGGCAGATGCTGGACGAGCTGTACTGGACCATCCGGAAGGCCGTGCGGAACGCCTATGACCTCAGCACGATCCATGTGCGCATGGAGCCGATCCGGGACGCGGCGACGGTGGAGGAGATCTTTGCCTACTACCGGCAGGTGTTTTCCGCCTGCCTGGAGGAGGCGCCCTCGGGCGACGCCGAGGAAAAGGAACGGAGCCTGGAGGACGAAATCTGCCAGTACCTGGAGGAGCATCTGTATGATCCGGAGCTGAGCCTGAACAGCGCGGCGGCGCAGTTCGGCGTATCGACGAAGATGATCGGGCTGATCTGCCGGAAGAAATACAATCAGACCTTCCTGAACTATGTGCGGGACCGGCAGATTCAGCGGGCGGAGGATCTGCTGCGGAATACGGAGCTGAGCCTGGAGGAAATCGCCCGGCAGTGCGGCTTCACCAACATTCTGACCTTCCGGCGGAATTTCAGGGCGGTGACCGGCCTGAACCCCAGCGAATACAGGGGGACCTGAGCGACGGGAGGAATCAAAAAGGGAAGCGCCAACTTTGAAGCATTGATCCAAAAAGCGCAAAACAGTAACCAGAAAAGACAGGCACGATTTGATGCTTGCCTTTTTTGATGCATCCGACCTATGCTTTCTGCGACGGAGGATCCGGGAAACGGGTCCATGTGCAATTGAACAGAGGACGACAGGAGGAGAGCGAAATGTCCGGTCCGGTGAACGCAATCCAGCCCGGAAGGAAAAGCCTGCGGCAGCTGATCACCCGGGATCACCAGCTGATGCTGATGTTCCTGCCGGTGTTTCTGTTCTATATCATTTTCTGCTATCTGCCCATGGTGGGGCTGGCGATGGCCTTTGAGGACTTTAAGATGGGCAGCGGCTTCACGGGCGTGTTCAGCAGCCCCTGGGTCGGCCTCCGGTGGTTCGAGCAGTTTTTCAGCTCCGTCTTCGCCTGGCGCCTGATCCGGAACACCTTCCTGCTTTCCTTCTATTCGCTGGTTTTCGGATTTCCGATTCCGATCATCTTCGCCATCTGCATTACGCAGCTGCGGGCTCGCCGCTTCGCGAAGGCGGCGCAGGTGGTGACCTACCTGCCCTATTTCATCTCCACGGTGGTCGTGGTGGGCATGATGACCAACTTCCTCAGCCCCTCCGGCGGGATCATCAATCAGGCGATCAAGGCCTTCGGAGGGAAGGCCATCAACTTCATGGGCATGCCCTCCTGGTTCCGGAAGCTGTATGTGATTTCCGGCTCCTGGCAGAGCTTCGGCTTCAACGCCATCATCTTTGTGGCGGCGATCATGGGCATCGATCCCGCCCTGTATGAGGCGATGCGGGTGGACGGCGCCAGCCGCTGGCAGCAGATCATCCATCTGATCCTGCCGATGATTTCGGATACGGTGATTCTGCTGCTGATCATGACGCTGGGAAACCTGCTGAACGTGGGCTTCGAAAAGGTGTATCTGATGTATTCCCCGGCGGTGTACGAAACGGGGGACGTGATTGCCACCTACGTCTACCGGCAGGGCATCGAAAACAAGAACTTCGGCTATGCATCCGCGGTGGGCCTGTTCTATTCCGCGGTGGGCTTCCTGTTCGTCATCAGCAGCAACGCGCTCAGCCGGAAGGTGACCGGCTCGAGCCTGTGGTGAGAGAGGGGAGGAGAGACGCATGAGCCTTCAGATCGGACGGAAAATCCGCAAGCCGGACTCCTTCCTGACGGAGAGCGCCGGGGACCGGGCGCTGGATGTGATCATCTGGATTCTGGTGGTGTTCGCGGTGCTGGTGACGGCCTATCCGTTCCTGTACGTGGTGGCCATCTCCTTCTCCGACGGAACGGCCGTGGCCCGCGGGGAGGTGTGGCTGCTGCCCAGGGGCTTTACCACGGAAACCTACGGCATGGTGACGGGCTATGCCCAGCTGTGGACGTCCTATCTGAACACGGCCTTCTACACCGTGGCGGGGACGGCGGCGAACATCGTGTTCACCTGCCTGGCGGCCTATCCCCTGAGCCGGAAGCGGTTCTTCCTGCGGAGGAAGCTGAACTTCTTCGTGGTTTTCACGATGTACTTCAGCGGCGGCATGATCCCCACCTATATGGTGGTCACCGGGCTGGGACTGTACAACAGCCGCCTGGCGATGATCCTGCCGGTGCTGCTGAGCACATACAACATGATGATCTGCCGGTCCGCCATGGAGAGCGTGCCGGAGGATCTGTTCGAGAACGCCTCCCTGGAGGGGGCCAGCGACTGGTATATGATGCTGCACATCGCCGTGCCGCTGATCAAGCCCACGCTGGCGGTGCTGACGCTGTACTACGCGGTGGCGCGATACAACGATTTCTTCAGCGGCATGCTGTACCTGGGGAAGGCGGAGCTGCAGCCGCTGCAGATGTTCCTGCGCCGGGTGCTGCTGAGCTCCTCGGCGGAGGTGCTGCAGGCGGCCGGCACCGCGGCGGCGGACGCCGCGGCCCGCAACACGCTGAAGATCCGGTATGTGTGCATCGTGCTGGCCGCGGTTCCGATCTTCTGCATCACGCCCTTTGTGCAGAAATACCTGGTGACGGGCACGATGCTGGGCGCGGTCAAGGGCTGAGGGCCCGCGTACAACGGTCATCTGGCGGACAGGGGTCCGCTGAAAAATAAAAAGGAGGAGATCCCATGAAAAAGACTCTGAGCATCCTGCTCGCCCTGTGCCTGCTGCTGGGCTGCGCTTCCGCCCTGGCGGACAAACCGACCATCAGCCAGCTGGCCATCAACTCCTACTACTCCACCGTGGACCTGAAGGACGCGTATCTGCTGAAGAAGATCGCGGACAACGCCGGCGTGAACGTGGACTGGAACCTGCTGGATCCCGGCACCTATGCCGAATCCGTGAGCCCCATGCTCGCCTCCGGCCAGGATCTGGCGGACGTGATCATGCTGCCGGATCTGGACACCAACCAGATCTATCTGTCCTCCGGGCTGTTTGAGCCGCTGGATGCGCACTTCGACATCATGCCCAACTACAAGAAGTTCCTCGATGAGAATCCCATCATCAAGGGCTCCCTGACCGCCGTGGACGGCCACATCTACTATGTGCCGCAGACCGTGGTCACCAACAACTATCAGCCGGTGCTGATGTACAACGTGCGGTGGCTGGAGAAGGCCGGCCTCGAAGCGCCCACCACCCTGGACGCCTTCGTGGAGATGCTGCGCTACTACAAGGAAAATGACATGAACGGCAACGGCGACGCCACCGACGAAATTCCCATGAGCATTCAGAGCGCCTTCCTGCCCTACATGTTCGGACCGGCCTTCGGTCTGGATCTGGTCAGCGGCTTCTATGCCGATGACGAGGGCGTGGTGCACTATGCCGCCTATGAAACCGAAGCCTACAAGGCCTACCTGACCTTCCTGAACGGGCTGTACAACGAGGGCCTGCTGGAGGTGGAATTCACCAGCCTGAACCGCGACCAGATCGTCGAGCGCTGCGCCAACGACCTGACCGGCGTGACCTTTGACTTCTCCTGGCAGATGTCCACCCTGTATTCCCAGAACGCGCCGGGCTACGACGGCGAGCACGGCATCTTCGTCGGCGTTGCCCCGCTGAGCGGCGACCATGAAGGCTTCTATGTCGGACGGAACCCCGTGAGCAACGTGTTCGGCATCAACGCCAAGAGCGCGAACCTGGAAGCGGCGATCAAGTATCTGGACTACGCGATGAGCGAAGAGGCGCAGGACCTGTACGTCTGGGGCGAAGAGGGACTGACCTATGAAGTGGACGCCGAGGGCAACCGGCACTTCCTGCCCCGGACGACCGAGGACTCCACCTGGTTCCAGGGTCTGGGCATCAACGCGCCGAACATGCCCTCTCAGCAGAGCGTGCCCGCGACGGACGTGCTGCTCGCGCCCTGGCACGTGCAGAACGACCGCGAGTTCGAAGAGCCCTACATCCGCGCGCCGTTCCCGGTTGTGTACTCCACCACCGAGGAAGCCAATACCCTGGGCATGTACCTGGTGGACCTGCAGACCTATGTGGATGAGCGGGCTGTGGGCTTCATCAGCGGCATCTACTCCATCGAGGATGAGTTCGACAGCTACATCGCGGCCCTGCAGGGACTGCAGATCGAA
Organism: uncultured Clostridia bacterium; assembly: GCA_946534455.1. GTDB lineage: Bacteria > Bacillota > Clostridia > Christensenellales > Aristaeellaceae > Aristaeella. The sequence goes on from CAMNCR010000085.1 coordinate 4,695, forward strand.
GAGCTGCTGAAGGTGAAGCAGGCGCAGTATGACCGCTTCGCCGCCGCGAAGTAATCCCTGACGCAAAAGCGCCCTGAGGCTCCGGCCTCAGGGCGTCTTTTTTCGGGAAAAATCACGAAACGGCAGGGCTCAGCGCTCCACGATGTGCTGGGTGAGGCCGTTGATGTAGATGGGGGTGAGCTCGGTATAGCACGCGGCATTGCAGGAAGGCTACCGCGGGAGAACAAAAAATGCGCGGTTTTTGTCGGGCGTGATGAGGAAAAACAGGGCGGGGAGCGGGGACGCCGAAGCACAAAAAAAGGGATGACAGTCCCGTGGATTTCGGTATATAATGCGATGAAAGCAAAAGAAGAGGGCAGGCTTCAGCAGGCCTGCGGCAGGTGGGCGACTTTTTTGCGCGGCTGCCCTCCGGAATGAGAAATGGAGGAATGGAACCATGAAGATGTATTCAGTGCATGATCCGGAGTTTGCTCCATACGGCAAGGTGCTGGAGGGCTATGACACGGAGAAGCTGCGGGAGGCCATGATGGCCATCGCGCTGCCGGAGGAGGGCACGAGCTACGCGCCTGCCATCGATTCCCTGCAGGCAGTGCCGATTTTTCAGGAGCTGGAAAAGCGCGCCTACGGCGGAATGCCGATTGAGCTGGGCATGTGCTGGGGCCGGAACAGGAAGCTGAACTGCCTGGAGTACCACCGGGACAGCGAGGTCAACATCGGCACCCATGACTTCATTCTGCTGCTGGCCAAGATGGAGGACATCGTGGACGGCGTGCTGGATACGGCGAAGGTCCGGGCCTTCTGCGTGCCGGCGGG
>CAMNCR010000086.1 GCA_946534455.1 uncultured Clostridia bacterium
CCGGAGGTAAAGAATTTCCCGTTGATGATCATGACGGCCACGGCCAGCAGCAGCTCAAAAAGCCCGAGGAACACATGATTGTGAAAGGCCGCGGGCGCGGGCCAGCCCCACATCCCGTGGCCCATGGAGAAATACATCAGAATCAGCAGAAGCGGGACCGAAAACAGAAGACGCTTCTTCAGCCGGGGCGTTTCATGATCCTTCAGCGCCTCCGCGTCGGCCCAGGCCGGGGAGCCCCCGGAGGCGCCCTTCTGCGCAGCGCCCTTCAGCGCAGCGCCGTATCCGGCGGCTTCCACGGCACGGATGATGTCGGCCGGAGAGGCGGTTCCCTCCACGCCCATGGAGTTGGTCAGCAGGCTCACCGAGCACGCGGTCACGCCCGGCACGCCGGAAACCGCTTTTTCCACCCGGGTGGAGCAGGCGGCGCAGCTCATACCGGTGACCTGATACTGTTCCATCGTTCAGCCTCCTGTATTCATGGCATCCATCACCGCGGCCTCCCGCCCGGAGGGGAAGGGAAAGCGGCTATGGGTTCTGTTGGGTGCGGCAGGCATCGATCAGCGTCTGCCGACAGCGCCCGCCGCACATCAGAAAGGCATCATAGCCCTTTTCCACCAGGCTGTCAATGCGGCAGAGCCTGCTGCTTCTCCCGCCGAAAGGATCATTCATCCTTCCCGTCCGGGTTGGGAATGGCGCGCAGCGCAGCTTCGAGCTTTGCGATCGCTTCGGGATCCATCCCTCTGTACTGCAGTCCGTCCCGCAGCGTAATGGCGCCGACCGCGGCGCTGGGAGTGTTCTCTCTCCAGCCGGGCAGGGCGGTATCCAGCAGGGCCGTGGCCGGCTCGCTGGCCATCAGACAGGCGAGGGTGCAGTCCAGGTTCAGCGTCTTTTCGCGGTTGCCGTTGACCTTTGCGCCAAAGCGGGGCGCAGCCAGGCCGCCGGGCGTCACGCCGCCCAGCACGTCGCTCAGCCAGGAGATGCTGTCCTCCACCCAGCGGGGATAGCGCTCGCAGAAGGCGCCGCCCTCGATGCTCGCGTCGCCCGTGGACAGGCCGTGATGGCCGTTGGAATAAATGTGGCTTTCGAAGGCCACGTCCTTTTCGCACAGGGCCGCCACCAGATGGACGGCGTTGGAGACCGGCACGAGGTTGTCCGTGCGGGTGGCAAACACAAAGCAGGGGCAGGTGTTTCCATCCACATGCTCGATGACATCCGGCGCGGAGGGCAGGTAATCCCGGGCACAGGCGCCGTCGATGACCGGATAGCCCAGGATGGCGGCGTTGGGACGGTGGACGGACATCGTCGCCGCGCAGGCGGCCAGGTGGCCGCCCGCGGAGAAGCCGATCACCGCGATCCGATCCTCCGCCACATGCCATTCCTCCGCGTTCTGACGGATCAGCGCCATGGCCTGCTCATAGTCGCTGAGCGGATTGGGCCACACGGCCTGCTCATTCAGGGAATAGCGCAGGACAAACGCCTGATAGCCCGCCTTCAGATAGGCGAAGGCGATGGGCTCGGCCTCCCGGTCGGAGCAGAAATGATAGCCGCCGCCGGGAATGACCAGCACGGCGGGACGGCGACGGATCGAACCGTAATCGCCGCCCACGGGCTGGATGAAGGTCGTCAGGCTGACCTGCCTCTCCGCATTGAGCAGGATATATTCAGATTTCATGCGTATGTCTCCTTTCCGGCCGGGGTCCCGCGCCCGCAGAACGCGGGACCGACCGCCGTGCTTATGCCTTCACGATGCTCAGAAGCTCCCGGATGCTCTCCATGTTCCAGTCGCCCGCCTGATGCTGCGCCGCGTCCCCCAGGCAGGCGACCTTCATGCCGCCCGCGTGGCCGGCCTCCGCGCCGGAAACGGCGTCCTCCACCACCAGACAATGCTCCGGCGCGATGCCCAGCATGGCCGCCGCCTTCAGGAACACCTCCGGATCCGGCTTGGAGCGGGTGATGTTATTGCCGTCGCTGACGGCGTCAAAGAAATCCTTCAGCCCGATCTGCCCCAGGATGAAGGGCGTGTTTTTCGAGGAGGAGCCGATGGCCAGCTTCAGACCCATTTCCCGCAGCCCGTCCAGCGTTTCCCGAACCTCCTGGCTCAGATCCGCCGTGCTCATTTCCCGGAGGGATTCGCGATACAGATCGTTCTTCTGCTGCGCCAGGGCGGCCTTCTTTTCGTCGCTCAGCGCGGGCCCGTGATACTGCTCGAGAATGATGTCCAGGCTGGCCATGCGGCTGACGCCCCGCAGGCGGTTGTTGATGGTGCGGTCGAAGGGAATGCCCATTTCATCCGCCATGGCCTTCCAGGCGCGGTAATGATATTCGTCGGTGAAGCAGATGACGCCGTCCAGGTCAAAGATGATCGCTTGAAATTTCACGGGCGCACCTCCCTTAATAGCGCAGATAGTCCTTGCCGCAGAAGGGATCAACGGGGCTCTGGCCCTTGAATTCGCTTCTGCCCAGCAGCTTTTCCACCACGGTGTCAATCATCAGATCATGATTGGAATAGGCGTTGATGTAGGTTTTGACCATGGGCACATCGAGCAGGTGATAGGGATTCTGCAGGGAGATGAACAGCGTCGGAACGATCTCCACGAACCAGGGGATGTTGTTGCCCGCGCCGAAGGGAGCATGCCAGTTCAGCCGGGCCGTCGTCTTGTTGGAGGCGTTCTCGACATTGCCGATGTAGATGACCAGGTCATATTTGCTGCGGAATTCCTCCACGGTTTCAAAGCGCATGGGCTTGGAGAAATCGAAGACCTCCTCCTGATAGGGAATCATTTCGAAGCCTTCCTTTTCCATGTCCGCGATGAAGCGCTCGGCAACGCGCTGCTCGGAAGGACATTTGCCGATGATTTCAAACAGCACCCGGTGATGCTTCCGGGGGTTGATGGGCAGCAGATGCTGCGTATCCTTGACCAGCGTCACAGCCCGGTCCGCGCATTCCCTGGCCCAGGCCCTGTGCTGATCGCAGGCGATGACGTCCAGCCCCTCGGGACGGGGAGCCAGGGTGCCGTCGCGCTGCTTTTCGTGAAGCTTCAGGGCTGCCTTCGTGGCCAGAATGCGGGTGACGGCCTCCTCCAGCCGCTTCTCGGACAGGATGCCGCTTGCGTAGCCCTGCTTCATGTATCCCAGATCCTCTTCATAGTCCTTGTTGAACAGAACCATGTCGCAGCCCGCTTCGATGCAGTAGGGCACGCTCTGCTTCCGGTCCATGGCGCACAGGAAGCCCACCATGGGGGTGGCGTCCGTGATGATCATGCCGTTGAAGCCCAGCTTTTCCCGCAGCAGGTTCTGCAGCAGCTCGGGCGAGAGGGTGGCGGGCATCAGCTTGTCCGGATGATTCGGATTGAACTTTTTCTGATAGGCCGGCATGGCGATGTGGCCCACCATCACGGTCAGGGCCCCCTGGTCGATCAGCGCCTGATAGATCTCGCCGTAGGTCCGGTCCCATTCCTCGCAGGAAAGGGAGTTCACGCTGGTCAGGATATGCTGATCGCATTCGTCCACGCCGTCTCCCGGGAAATGCTTGATGGAGACCGCGCTGCCGCATTCCTTCGCGCCGCGCATGTAGGCCAGGCCGCACTGCTTGACCATCTCCGGATCCCGGCCGTAGGTGCGGACGTTGGTGATGGGGTTATGATAGTTCTGGTCGATATCCACCACCGGCGCGAAGGCGTAATTGCAGCCCACCGCCTGGCCCTCCGCGCAGGCGATCCGGCCCAGCCGGTAGGCCTGCTCCGGGTCGCCGGTGGCAGCAACCTGCATCTGCTTGCCGAAGGCCGTGCCCTCCTCCACGATGCCGTCGCCGCCCGCCTCCAGGTTGGCCGCCAGGAGCATCGGGATCTTCGTGTGATTCTGCAGATAGGAATAGGCGGAGAACAGCTCCTCCGTCTTTCCCGTGCGGAACATGACGCCGCCGGGGTGGCGGTTCAGCAGCTCATACTGCAGATAGCCTTCGTTGGCGGAATAGCCGATGGGGAAGAACAGCTGCTCCAGCTTTTCCTCGGTAGTCATGGCGGAGCGGGTTTCCTCCACCCAGCGAATGGCCGCGTCGTCCAGAAAGAACGGATTGCTTTTCAGATCGATCATGGGAACTCCTCCTTCATTCTTCTGCTTTTGAACCGGAAACGCCTGTGTCTGTCGGCCCTGGAAAGGCGATCTCTTCATCCAGGATGATGATAGCATCTTTTTCCAATCGGCGACACACACATATTATCCTTGTTTTAGCACAAAATACATGTTTTATTGCAAACAGAGCAATTACGTGGTATTGTTAGCACGAAATGAATCGAATCTGTTCAATACGGGAAGGGAGCTCATGATCATGCTGGAGATCCAGGAGGTGCTTCGGATCATTCTCGGCTCCTACCGTGTGCAGCTGACTGTCCTGGAGCGGGGCTGCTCCTCCCCGGAAGCCTCCGCGCTGGATTATCAGTTCCGCGATCAGCTTTATGATGGATTCGATTACAGCGCTTTCGCCGAAAGCATGATGGATCTGGTGCCGGCGGATGACGCGATGGACTGCAGGGACAGCTTCGGTCTGCACTATGTCGTTTTTCGGGGGCGCGGCGCGGACCGGGAAAGCTATTCCTTCTGCGGGCCCTATACCTATCGGGCCTTCAGCGAGGAGGACTTCAGCCGGCTGATGGAGTCCCATGCCCTGGGGGAGGATGCCATGGACGCGGTGCGCTGGTATTTCAGGCGCATTCCGGTGATCAGAGACGGCCCTGGCTGGCGGCAGATGCTGACGGAGTTTCTGTCCCGATCCCTGGCCAATCCGGATCTGGAGCTCGTTCGCGTGACCCATGACCATCCGGAGCCGTCGCGAAAGAAAAGCTCCGTGGAGCTGTCCGGCATTTCCTACGCCTCCATCGAAGCCAGATATGCCGTGGAGACGGCCATGCTGAACGCCGTCCGCAGGGGCGATATCGCAGAAGCGACCTACCAGCAGAACCAGTTTATGGGCTTTACGCTGGATCAGCGCCTGACGGATCCCCTGCGGGACGCCAGGGATATGGTCCTTGCCGTCAACACGCTGTATCGCAAGGCGATTGAGCAGGCGGCCGTGCATCCGACCTACATCGACGCGATCAGCGGCCAGTTCACGGTCGAAATCGAAAAGGCGGAAAGCGTGGAGCAGGTGGAGGCGCTGGTGCCCAAGATGATCCGCCATTACTGCCTGGCTGTCCGCCGCCACTCGCTGGAACGCTATTCCGCTCCCGTGCGCGACTGCCTGAACTATGTGGATTTTCACTACAGGGAGTCCCTCAGCCTGGAAAGCCTGGCAGCCCGATTCGCCGTCAACAAGAATTATCTCTCCAACCGCTTTCACAGGGAGGTGGGAAAGACGCTGACGGATTATATCAGACAGACCCGGATCCAGCGGGCGGTGAGACTGCTGGAAAGAACCCCCCTGTCCATGCAGGACGTTGCGGAGCAGTGCGGTTTTTCCGATGCGAATTACTTTGCCCGGACCTTCAAAAAGATCAACGGCATCTCTCCCCATGCATACCGGAAATCCATGAACAGGCATCCGCCTTCCGATGCATAGCGCGCGGGAGACCGCTTCGCCTCCTGCCGAAGGGAGCTGCCGCGGAAAGGCGCGGCCTGAAAACTGCAAAGAAGGACAGAGATCTGAAAGACTGAGAGGAGGAACCCATCATGAAAAATGCCCATGCCAATTCCGACGCGATCGCCCGTAAGTTGATGGATTCCCTGGTGGTGGAGCAGCGCGTGCTGGGAGCTGTGACTCCCAGCGCAAAGGTCACCTTCCTGGGAAAGGAATTCGATACGCCCATCATGGCGGGCGCTCTGAGCCACCTGAAGGGCGGCATGGCGGGATATGCCGCCGGCGCGCACCGGGCCGGGGCGGTGGCCTGCATCGGCATGGGGGATATCGAGACCCTCGCCGGCTGTCTGGATACAGGCGCGAGCGTCCTTAAGGTGATCAAGCCCTATGCCGACAGGGAGGAGATCTTCAGCCGGATCCGCTTTGCCGAGGCGCACGGAGCGCTGGCGGTCGGCCTGGACGGCGGCCACGCCATCAAGTCCGAGTCTCCGGCCTTCGACACGATCGCGGGCTGCCCGATGAAGCTCCCGACGCTGGAGGAAATGAAGGAATACATCGCGTCCACCAGGCTGCCCTTCTTCCTCAAGGATATCCTCAGCGTCCGGGACGCGGTGCTGGCGAAGGAGATCGGCGCGGCCGGCGTCATCATCGGCCATCATCACGATCTGATGCACTGGGCGACGCCCCCGGTGTACCTGCTGCGGGAGATCCGCAGGGCGGTGGGGGAGGACTTCATCCTGATCGCCGACGGCGGCATCGAGGATGGATTTGACGCCTTCAAGGCGCTGGCACTCGGGGCGGATATGGTCTGCACCGGCCGCGCGCTGATGGAGCCCTATGCGAAGGATGGCGCGGAGGGCGTCGCCGGGACGCTGCGAACCATGACGGACGAGCTGTTGTCCATGATGTACCGCACCTGCGCGGCGGATGTGAAGGGCATTGATCCTTCCGTGATTCATGAGGCCTGGTGGCTGTGACGGACGACTGCAGCAGGATGAGAAAACAGGAAGGGGGCGCGGCCGGGATGGCAGGAAGGGTATATGAGCACAGGGGGTTTATGCTGGACGTGAGCCGTCACTACATGCCGGCGGAGGAGATCCGGAGGCTGCTGGACGCGGCGAAGATCCTGGGGCTCAACCGGATGCACTGGCACCTCACGGACGATCAGGGCTGGCGGATGGAAATCCGTTCATATCCCAATCTGACGGAGACGGGCTCCGTCCGCGGGAGGTCCTATTTCGGCGGCACGCCCGGCGAGGAGCGCAACGACGGCTTCTATTCGCAGCAGGAGATCCGGGACATCGTGGCGTATGCCGGAAGCCTCGGCATCGAGGTGATCCCGGAAATCGAGCTGCCGGGGCATGCCGCGGCGATGCTGGCGGCGTATCCGGAGCTCAGCTGCCGGCGGGGGGAAGCGGGCCGGTGGGAAAACCGCGTGGAGATTTCGGGCGGGATCTTCCCGGCTCTGGTCTGCGCCGGAAAGGATGAAGCGCTGGCGCTGATCCGGAACGTTCTGGATGAAGTCACGGAGCTGTTCCCGTTTCCGGCGGTGCATATCGGCGGGGATGAGGCGGTGAAGCTCCGCTGGCGCCGCTGCCCGGACTGCCAGGCCCGGATGAGAAAGCTGGGGCTTGCGTCCGAGGACGCGCTCCAGCGGTGGCTGATGCTGGAAATCGGGGCTTATCTGGCGGAAAAGGGACGGCGGACCATCGTCTGGGGCGATGCGCTGGCGGGCGGTCCGCTGCCGGATCACTTCATCGTGCAGCAGTGGATGGAAGGGGAGGAGAATACCCGCGCCTTTATGGCCGGCGGCGGGCAGGTGATCCGCTCCGATACGGATTATTTTTATCTGGATTATTCCTACGGACAGATTGATGTGCGGAAAATCTGGGAAATGCCCGGGATCCCGGACTATGCCGCGGGGTACGAGGACCGTCTGCTGGGGATGGAATGCCCGCTGTGGACGGAACGCATCGCGGGCCTGGACCGGGCGGCGTTCCAGCTGTTTCCCCGGCTGGCGGCGGCCGCCCTGCGGATGAGGGAGCCGGAGATGCCCTGGGAGGATTTCCGCGCCCGCGT
>CAMNCR010000087.1 GCA_946534455.1 uncultured Clostridia bacterium
CAGGAGGGCATCACGACCCTCTATGCCTCGCCCATGGGCCGGGCGCGGGAAACGGCGTCCTTCACGGCGGAGCGGCTGGGCCTGCCGATCATCACGCTGGACTACATGCACGAGATTTCCTGGGGCGGCCCGGAGCTGCCGGTGGAGGGCCATCCCTGGACCCTCAGCGAGTGGATGATCAACCGGGAGGGCTATGACTTTCAGCGGGAAAACTGGCGGGAGCATCCCTACTTCGCGCAGAACGTGGCGACGGAGTATGTGGATACGCTGTCCGCCCGGTTCGACGCGCTCCTGGAGGAGCACGGCTACCGGCACGAGGGCCCGCGGTATCTCTGCCGGGCGGAAAATCAGGAGACCTTCGCGGTCTTCAGCCACGGCGGCTCGGGCGCCTGCGTGCTGTCCCATCTGCTGGGGCTTCCGTTTCCCTATGTCTGCACGGTGATGCCCTACGAATTCACGTCCATCATCATCCTGGAGTTTCCGGTGAAGCCGGGCGCCTGGGTGCATCCGCGGCTGGAGCTGTTCAACGATGTGGCCCATGCCCGGGACTGCGGCAGCGGCCTGGTGATCCAGCAGACGCTGGATCCGGAGGAAAAGGAATAGGGACCGCTGCAGGCGGCATAACGTTCGCGTATGGAAAACGGCGCGCTGAGAAAGCACTCAGCGCGCCGCTTTGCGTTCCGGCGTCAGCCCAGGGTGGCGGCCATGACCGCCTTGATGGTATGCATCCGGTTTTCCGCCTCGTCAAAGACGATGGACTGGGGCCCCTCGAAGACCTCGTCCGTCACCTCCAGCCCGTTGAGGCCGAACCGCTCATGAATGTCGCGGCCGATGCTGGTGTTCAGATCGTGGAAGGCGGGCAGGCAGTGCATGAATACGCACCGGGGCCCGGCGGCCTTCATCAGCGCCGCGTTGACCTGATAGGGAAGAAGCTCGCGAATCCGCTCGGCCCAGACCTCCTGGGGCTCGCCCATGGAGACCCACACGTCCGTGTAGATCACCTGCGCGTCCTTCACGGCCTTCATCGGATCGGTTTCAAAGGTCAGGGTGGCGCCCGTCTGCGCGGCGATGGCGGCGCAGGCCTCCCGAAGCTCCGCGGCGGGCTGATAGGCCTCCGGCGCGCAGGCCACAAAGTGCATGCCCATCTTGGCGCAGCCCACCATCAGGGAATTCCCCATGTTATAGCGCGCGTCCCCCATGTACACCAGGCGGATGTCCCGCAGCGTGCCGAAGCGCTCCCGGATGGTCAGGAAGTCGGCCAGAATCTGGGTCGGATGGAACTCATTGGTCAGGCCGTTCCAGACCGGCACGCCGGAATACCGCCACAGATCCTCGACGATCTGCTGGCCGTAGCCGCGGTATTCGATGCCGTCAAACATGCGGCCCAGCACCCGGGCGGTGTCCGCCAGGCTTTCCTTCTTGCCCATCTGGCTCCCGGAGGGATCCAGGTAGGTGCACTGCATGCCCAGATCGTGGGCGGCGACCTCGAAGGCGCAGCGGGTGCGGGTGCTGGTCTTTTCAAAGATCAGGGCGACGTTTTTCCCTTCGAAGAGGCGATGGGAAATGCCGGCCTTCTTCTGGGCCTTCAGCTCCGCCGCCAGATCCAGCAGCCCTTCGATTTCGGCAGGGGTGAGATCGAGCAGCTTCAGAAATTTCTTCTCCTTCAGTTGAAACATGGGGGGTCAGCCTCCTAAAGTTTATGCTTTCTGCTTAAAGTGATGTCCGCAGCGGACGCAGGTGATTTCCTTTTCGCCGCAGCCGCGCTTGAGCCGGAGCAGCACCTTGCAGTTGGGGCACTTGAAATACTTGTATTCCTTCCGGTTCTGCTGCCGCTTCCAGAACTGGCTCAGACGGGTCTTCCAGCCGGAGGTCAGCTCGAGATACTTCCGGTTTTCCTTCTGGCGGGCCTCCTGATTGCGGGAGAGCATCCGGAACAGGGTCCAGACATACAGCGCGAACCCCAGCAGGGAGAACAGGCCGATGCCCGTAAAGGTGGCCAGCAGGGACAGCACCAGGCCGGCAATCAGGGTGAACATGGAGAGGTTATCCGCCCCGTGGCGCCCCTGCATAAAGCGGACCAGGCTCATTTTCAGCTGTTCAAAAAAACGCATTTCTCATCAAGTCCTTTCGATTGATCGTCAGCAGAACATACCGTAGCGCCCGCAGCCGCCGAGACAGCAGTTCAGCAGCATGTTGGCCGCGCAGCAGCTCAGGCAGGGATTCGCGCAGATGACCGAGCGGAAATCATAGCCCTGGCTGCGCGTCTGGCGGTAGGTTTCCCCGCCGGCCTCCACGGTGCGCAGCAGCGTCTGATACTCCGCGTCCTGCGGGGCCATGCGGGCCGCCGCCCGGGCGTGATCCAGCGCGGAAACGCGGTTGCCCATGCCCAGATCGGCCTGGGCGTAAAGCGCGTGCCAGTCCGCGTCATGCACGGGCACGCGGTTCAGCAGGCTGATGGCCTCGGTGAAGCGGTTGGCCAGGATATACTGCCCGGCGGTCTGCAGGTCCGGG
>CAMNCR010000088.1 GCA_946534455.1 uncultured Clostridia bacterium
GCCGAAGGTGAGAAGAAAGCTGTTGAAACGCGCGCTGGCGCTGAGCCTGCTGGCGGCGCTGCTGGTTTCCGGCATCGCGGCCGGGGAGGAAGCGGAGCTGGAAATTGTGGATATCGTGGAGCACGTGATGCTGGACGAGCCGACGCCCGTGCCGGCGGCGGATCCCTCTGTCTTTACGCCCTCCTACGGCAGCGCGTACGCGGAGGATCTGGGTTCGCCCTTCTGGACCACGCCCATGGATATCACGGACGAGGCGCGGATCTGGGACATGCTCATGGCGCCCATCACGGTGGTGGATACCGGGAAGAAGAGCAGCGAGCGGAACCAGACCTACCTGTATCAGGAGCCGGACGAGGAGAGCCTGAAAATCGGCGTGGTGACGTGCGAATCCCAGGGCGTCCGGGTGCTGGAGCAGCGGGAGGACGGCTGGTCCCTGGTGGAATGCTATTCCAGCTCCTTCCACGCGACGAAGGTGGAGGCCTGGAATCTGCTGGTGTCCGGCTATATCAAAACGGCGTATCTCAAGCAGGTGACGCCCAATCCGGAGCTGGGCATCGTGATTGACAAGCTGTCCCAGCGGCTGTATCTCTTTCAGGACGGGCATCTGCTGAGCACGCTGCTGTGCTCCACGGGGCTGACCATGTGGAACGGCAGCAAGTATCAGCCGTACAACGAAACCCGCTCCGGGGAGTTCCTGCTGATGAGCAAGGTGGGCACCCTCAAGAGCGACAACCTGCTGTGCGACATGGCCATCCGCTTCAACAGCGGAGACATGATCCACGAGGTGCCCCATACGCTCAACGGGGACGGAACCTCCAACTACCGCCGGTCGGAGAGCAAGCTGGGCACGAAGTGCAGCCACGGCTGCATCCGCGTGCAGCGCTACAAAACCCCGGAAGGCATCAACATGAAGTGGATCTGGAACCAGCTCAAGAGCGGCAGCAGGGTGAAGCTGGTGATCTGGGAGGACTGGCAGGGCCGGCAGCTGCCGACGCCTGACTCCGATACCCTGCTCTACTACAACCCCAACGGCGGGGACTACTATCATCGGGCGGAAAACTGCTACTGCGCCCGGAACGTGACCTTCCAGCCCTTTTCCTACGGCCAGCTGGAGGAGAAGGAATTTGCCGGCCTGGAATACTGCCCCTACTGCGCGCCGGAGCGGCGAACCGCGGAGATTCAGGCCATCAACGAGACCTACGCGCCCGGGGGCGATCATGACGAGCTGCTGACCCGGCTGCGCCAGGGATATTACGACTATCTGCGGGAGGGAAATTCCTGAGCGGCGCTCTCCCGGAGTATGAATGAGAAAAAACAGGAAAAATGCAGGAGGCACGTGGACGCGGGAACGTTCACGTGCTAAAATTTTTGTCCAATGAAGGAAGCGCCCGGGAGGCGCTTCCCCCGTGCCCCTGCGGCGCGGGCAATAACAGAGGAGGACTGAACAATGAAAAAGCTGCTTTGCGTTCTGCTGGCCGCGATCATGGTGCTTTCCATGGCTGCCGTGGCTTCCGCGGAGGAGAAAAAGCTGGACTTCCACGTGGGCATCGTGACCGGGACCGTTTCCCAGTCTGAGGACGACCGCCGCGGCGCGGAAGCCTTCCAGGCCGAATACGGCGAGGACGTGGTCAAGCTGGCCACCTATCCGGACAACTTCCCGGATGAGAAGGAAACCGTCGTGCAGACCATCGTGAACCTGGCGGACGATCCCGAGATGAAGGTCATCGTGGTGAACCAGGGCGTGCCCGGCACCGCCGAAGCCTTCCGGAAGATCAAGGAAATGCGCGATGACATTCTGTGCATCTGCGGCGAGTCCCAGGAAGACCTGCCCGTGATCGCGGAAGCCGCCGACCTGGTGGTCGTCAACGACTTCGTGTCCCGCGGCTATCTGATCATCAAGACCGCGGCCGATCTGGGCTGCAAGACCTTCGTGCACATCTCCTTCCCGCGTCACCTGGGCATCGAGTCCCTGAGCCGCCGCCTGAAGGTCATGGAGGAAGCCGGCAAGGAGCTGGGTGTTGAAATCGTGCAGGAGACCGCTCCCGACCCCACCAGCGATGTGGGCGTGGCCGGCGCGCAGCAGTTCATCCTGGAGAAGACCCCTGAATGGGTCGAGAAGTACGGCACCGATTCCGCCTACTTCTGCACCAACGACGCGCACACCGAGCCCCTGCTGAAGCAGCTGCTGGCCTATGGCGGCTACTTCATCGAGGCCGACCTGCCCTCTCCCCTGATGGGCTATCCGGGCGCCCTGGGCGTGGACCTGACCGACGCCAACGGCGACTTCACCAAGATTCTGGAAACGGTTGAAAAGGCTGTTGTGGAAAAGGGCGGCGCCGGCCGGTTCGGCACCTGGGCCTTCTCCTATGGCTATGCTTCCTCCTACGCGCTGGCGCTGCATGGCGTGAACGTGGTCAAGGGCGAGAGCGAGCTGACCGAGATGGATGACATCTCCGACGCCTTCGAAACGGTGTCCAACGTTGGCTGGAACGGCGCGAACTACACCGATGCCATCACCGGCGTGAAGACCGAGAACCTGTTCCTGGTGTATCAGGATACCTACATCATGGGCGATCCCGGCCGCTACATGGGCACGCCTGACGTGGAGATTCCCGAGAAGTACTACACCGTGCACTGATGAACGGAACCGGGCAAACCGGAAATCGGAAACAGCGCAATAGAAACAAAGGGGAGGATCATCCCTCCCCTTTGTTTCGTTACTGCGGAATCATTCAGAAAAAGGAACAAGAACATGAGTGAACGGAAGCCACTGCTGGAGCTGAAGAACATCCAGAAGAATTTTTACGGCAATCAGGTGCTGGCGGACATCAATCTGACGCTCGAGGAGGGCGAGGTGCTGGGCCTGGTCGGCGAAAACGGCGCGGGCAAGTCCACCCTGATGAAAATCCTCTTCGGCATGACGGAGATCCGGGAGACGGGCGGTTACGGCGGAGAGATGCTGCTGAACGGGCAGAAGGTCAGCTTCAACTCGCCCTTTGACGCCCTGGAGGCGGGCATCGGTATGGTGCATCAGGAGTTTTCCCTGATTCCCGGCTTCACGGCGACGGAGAACATCGTGCTGAACCGGGAGCCCCAGAAGAAGAGCGTCGTTTCCGAGATCTTCGGGGAGCGGCTGAACATCCTGGACCGGAAGGAAATGAAGCGCCAGTCCGAGGCCGCCATCGAGCGCATGGGCGTGAAGATCGACGGAAACATGGTCATCGCGGACATGCCCGTGGGCCACAAGCAGTTTACGGAAATCGCGCGGGAGCTGTGCAAGGATCAGCTGAGGCTGCTGATCCTCGATGAGCCCACGGCCGTGCTGACCGAGCAGGAGGCGGATGCCCTGCTGGAATCCATCCGGGGCATGTCGGCCCGGGGCATCGCGGTGATCTTCATCACGCACCGGCTGCAGGAAATCCTGAACGTGTG
>CAMNCR010000089.1 GCA_946534455.1 uncultured Clostridia bacterium
TAGGTGCACAGATCACAGGGCTGCAGCCCGATGGCCCGGATGACGCCCTCCAGGCTCTGGAATTCCAGGGAAGCCAGATGCAGCTTCCGGGCAATATCCCGGCGCAGGGCCTGGCCCCGCTCGGTCGCGGCGTCCGCGTATTCATCGATGTGCTGCAGGCCTTCCTCCCCTTCCAGCTCCACGATGACCCGGCGGGCGATCAGCTCCATGTCCGAGGTCGAGCGGGAAAAGTTCAGGTACTTGCAGGCGTACATGATCGGCGGGCAGGCGCTGCGCATGTGCACGGACTTCGCTCCGTTTTCGTAGAGGAACTCCACCGTCTCCCGCAGCTGCGTGCCCCGGACGATGGAATCGTCCACGAAGAGCAGGTTCTTGTCCTGAATCAGGGCGTGCACGGGGATCTGCTTCATCTTGGCAATCTTGTCCCGGTCCTTCTGGGAGGCGGGCATGAAGCTCCGGCTCCAGGTGGGCGTGTATTTGATGAACGCCCGGGCAAAGGGCTTTCCGCTGCGGTTGGCGTAGCCGATGGCGTGGGGCGTTCCGGAGTCCGGCACGCCGCCCACATAATCGATCTCCTCCGCGCCGCCCCGGGCGGCGTCGTTCTCCGCGAGGATGGCGCCGTTGCGGTAGCGCATCTCCTCCACGTTCACCCCCTCGTAGGTGGAGGTGGGATAGCCGTAATAGGACCAGAGGAAGGAGCAGATCCGCCGCTTCTCCCCGGGCGGGGACAGCACGGTGACCTCCTCCGGGGTGATCTCCACGATTTCCCCCGGGCCCAGCTCCCGCACGTGCTCATAGCCCAGCTTCTGATACGCAAAGGATTCGAAGGCCACGGCCCACCCGTCCTCGCTCCGGCCCAGGGCCACGGGAATGCGGCCCATCCGGTCCCGGGCGGCGATCAGATGCCCCTGCTCGGTCAGCACCAGAATCGACGCGGTGCCCTCAATGGCCTTCTGGGCGAAGCGGATGCCCTCGGCAAAGTTGCTCTTCTGGTTGATCAGGGCGCTGAGCAGCTCCGTCTGATTCACCCGGCCCCCGGTCATGGCGTCAAAGTGGCCGCCGCTGAAGCTCAGATACTGATCGATCAGGGCCCCCGCGTTCTGAATCACGCCGGTCATGCACACGGCGTAGGTGCCCAGGCTGGAGCGCAGCAGCAGGGGCTGGGGATCGCTGTCCGAGATGCAGCCGATGGCCGAGGAGCCCCGCATTTCCTCGAAGACATGCTCAAACTTGGTGCGGAACGGGGCGTTCTGAATGTTGTGAATTTTCCGCTGGAGCCCGATCTCCGGATCCCACGCCGCCATGCCGGCCCGGTGCGTGCCCAGATGGCTGTGATAATCCGTGCCGAAGAACACATCCAGCATGCAGTCCTTCCGGGAGGCAATGCCAAAGAAACCGCCCATAACTCCTCCTTAACTTACAGCTGCTCCATCACGCGCGCGTCCTTCGCGCGGACGGCGTCCGCGTCCTTCGCGCGCTTCGCGTCCAGCCGCGCGGCCAGCGCGCCGTCCTCAATCGCCAGCATCTGCGCCGCCAGCAGGGCCGCGTTCGCCCCGCCGCCGACCGCCACCGTCGCCACCGGGATGCCGGAGGGCATCTGCACCGTGGACAGCAGGGCGTCCAGCCCCTCCAGGCAGGGCCCCTGGCAGGGAATGCCGATGACGGGCAGGGTCGTGTTCGCCGCCAGGGCGCCGGCCAGATGGGCCGCCATGCCCGCCGCGGCAATCAGCACGCCGAAGCCGTTTTCCCGCGCGCCCCGCGCGAAGTCCCGCGCCTCCTCCGGGGTCCGGTGCGCGGAATAGATGTGCACTTCAAAAGGGACCTCCAGCGCCCGGAGCTGATCCACCGCCTTGCGGATCACCGGCAGGTCGCTGTCGCTCCCCATCACGATTCCCACTTTTTTCATCCGAAAAAAACCTCCATCTTCTGCGCCGCGCAGGGATCAGGCGTCCCACTCATTGCGCGGCTTCCGGTGGCATATTAGAGCAAAATCCGAACATTGTCAACGAAAAACTTTTAAATATTCACTTGTATACCAAAAAACACGAACATTCGAGACCGAATGTTCGTGTTTTGGTGAAATCTGGTCAGATTTCCGCTGCTTTTGTCTCGCAGTAGCGGCAGCGGTATTCCCGCCGCCCGGCGTCCGCCAGCAGGAACACCTGATCCAGCTCCTGCTCGCAGGAGGAGACGCAGCGCGGATTTTTGCAGCGCAGCACGTTGACCAGCTTTTCCGGCAGGCCGATCTGCTTTTTCTCCACCAGCTGCCCGTCCCGGATGATGTTCACCGTGGCGCCGGGATCCACGTAGCCGATCACATCAAAGTTCACCGGGAGGGGCGCGTCGATCTTGATGATGTCCTTCCGGCCCAGCTTGCCGGAGCTGACATGGGTCATCATGGCCACGGGCACCTCCAGCTGCTCCAGCCCCAGCAGCCGGTACAGCTTCATGCCGCTGCCCGCGGCGATATGGTCGATGACGATGCCGTCGTGAATCGCGTCTACGTTCATGGATCCCGTCCCCCTTCAGCCCTTTCTCCCGTTCAGTATATGCGCTCCCCGCCCGCGCCGCAAGAGGCAAATGGAAATCGTTGAAAACCATTCCTTAATATGGTATACTTTTCCTCAATCATGAAGCGGCTTTCCGAGCCGCTGAACAGGAGGGAAGCCGATTGGAAAACCGCGAACCGGAAAAACGGCCGTCTGTTTCCATCGATCAGGGCGCCCCGATTCAGGTGCTCGTCAGCAGCCCGGACGCGGGCGAGACGGAAATCGATCTGGGGCAGGTCTTTCTGAACTTTAAAAACCGCCGCCGCCTCTTCGGCTGGGTGCTGGTGCTGTGCGTCGTCGTGGGGCTGAGCGTCCCGCTGCTGATGTATCAGTTTTCCCATCCCATGCTGACCGTGGCCTCCGTCGTCTCGCTGGATTATGACATTCTGGTGCCTGATCCCGAGCTGGAGCCTTCGGATCCGAACTATAACAATCCCGAGTACATGGTGCTCGCCCCCGTGAGCGACCTGACCGCTCCGGACGGGGAGCCCCTGGACCTGGGCCAGGTCACCTCCTCCTACGTGCTGCAGTCCGCCCTCAACGGTATGCCGCTCTCCCAGCCCATCACCATGGGCGCCCTGCAGAACAACCTGAAGGTCACCCGCATTCTCACCGAGGACAGCCGGCGCAACCGGGAGGTGCTTTCCACCCTGCTGGAAAACAAAAACACCTCCGCCCTGACCGAGGCGCAGAATCTGACCATCACCTATCAGAACCGCTTCATCGTCTCCCTGACCAACGGCTTCGGGGCGGAGGACGACCGGGTCAAGGTGGAGCTGGAGGA
>CAMNCR010000090.1 GCA_946534455.1 uncultured Clostridia bacterium
CCGCCGGACATTTCCCGGGGCTTGCGCTCCATCAGGCGTTCAATCTGCACCAGCTTCGCCACCTCCATGGCCTTCCGGTGCATGGCCTCCCGGCTCATCTTCGCCGCGCCCTTCAGGTTCTGCAGAGGAAAGATGATATTCTCCTCCGCCGTCAGATGGGGATACAGCGCGTAGTTCTGGAACACCAGCCCCACGCCCCGCTCCTCCGGCGGCGTCCGGGTCACGTCCTCCTCCCCGAAAAGGATCCTGCCCGAGGTCGGCGTTTCCAGGCCGCTGATCAGATTCAGCGTCGTGCTCTTGCCGCAGCCGCTGGGACCCAGCAGGCCGATCAGCTGCCCGTCCGGAATTTCAAAGTTGAAATTGTTCACCGCGATCACTTCGTGATCCTTCTTCGTCCGCGCCGGAAAGCGCTTCGTCAGATTTTCCAGAACCACCTTCATGGGCTTCACTCTCCCCCGTTTTTGATTGCGTCCCTGCCGGGCGCCGCGGGCGTCCCGCGCTATTCCTCTGCCGCCCAGGGCCTGGCCTGCGCGGAAAACAGCAGCTCCCGGGTGTCGTCCCCCACCATGCCGTCGGGCTCCAGCCCGTTCCGCTGCTGGAAGGCCGTCACCGCTTCCTTCGTTCCCGCGCCGAACTGCCCGTCGATTTCCCCCTGGTAGTATCCCAGGGTCTTCAGCCGGCTCTGCACGTCGGTCACCGCCTGCCCCCGGGAGCCGGTCCGCAGGATCGGGGCGGCCGTCGGTGCGGCCGGATCCGGCGTCACCCGGCGCACGCTGGCCGGAATCTCCGGCAGCGGCGTGGGGGTCAGGCTCATTTCCAGCCGGGTTTCCCGGATCGTCGGAATCATCCGGCTCGCCAGCAGGCCGCCCAGCGCCAGCAGCACCGCCAGCACCGCCAGCCCGGCGATCGTTTTCGGATTTTTCATGTCCGCCTCCTTCCGGCTCAGCGCTCCTCCCGGAAATAGGACAGGCCCAGGGAGGCCGGAGGCTGATTCTCCCGCTTGTTGCGCACGCTGCTCACGATCAGCACCAGGATCGTGACCACATAGGGCAGCATCTTCAGCACCGGCTTGAAGGCCATCGTCACGTTGATCCAGGACACATTGGTGATGAAGCTGGAGCAGGAGAACAGGAATCCGAACACCGTCGATCCGATGATCGTCAGGTGCGGCCGCCACAGCGCGAAGATCACCAGCGCGATGCTCAGCCAGCCGAAGGATTCCAGGCTCAGATAGGCCTCCTGCGAGGCCATGTAGTCGATGATGTAGTAGAACCCGCCCAGGCCCGCGATGCCGCTGCCGACGCAGGTCGCCACATACTTGTAGCGCGTCACGTTGATGCCCACCGCGTCCGCCGTGGCGGGATTCTCGCCCACCGCCCGCAGATGCAGCCCCACCTTCGTGCGGAACAGCACCCAGCTGGCGCACAGCGCCACGATCACCGCCAGGAAAAACAGCACGCCCAGGCACTGCAGGCTGTCCTGCCGCCCGGCAAAGGGCCAGCGGTACATCTGCTTGGGCCCCACCAGGTAAACCGTCGCGTCCATCTTGCTCATGATCACCTTCATCAGGCCCACGCCGAAGGTCGTCAGCGCCAGACCCGTCACGTTCTGGTTGGCCCGCAGCGTCACCGTCAGGAAGGAATAGATGAGGCCCATCAGCATAGCCAGCGCCAGCGACCCCAGAATTCCCAGGATCACGATCAGGAAGGGCGGCAGAGCGCTCTTTCCGATCCAGTTCAGCACCAGGCATCCGCCCGCGCCGCCCATGCACATGATGCCCGGAATACCCAGGTTCAGATGTCCCGCCTTCTCCGTCAGGATTTCTCCCGTGGAGCCGTACATGAACGTAGCGCCGAAGGCCAGGGAGTCAATCAGGAAGTTCAGCCAGATGTTCACTTCACTGCCTCCTTTCCCGCCCGGGCCCCGTGGCCCCGGAAATGAATCTCATAGTTGATGAAGAATTCGGATCCGATGATGAAGAACAGAATGATGCCCACCACCATGCTGGGCATGGCGCCGGAAACGTCGAAGTCCTGGCTGATCTGGGCGGCCCCCTGGTGCAGCACCTGAATCAGTCCCGCCGTCAGGATCATCGCCAGCGGATTGAACTTGCCCAGCCAGGAAACCATGATCGCCGTAAAGCCCTGGCCGCCGGCGGATTCCGTGGTCACCGTCTGATCCATGCCCGCCGCGATCAGGTATCCCGCCAGCCCGCACAGCATGCCGCTGAGAATCATCGTCCGGATGATCACCTTGCCCACGGTAATCCCCACGTACTGGGCCGTGCGCACGCTCTCGCCCACCACGCTGATCTCGTATCCGTGCTTGGTGTAGTTCAGGTAGATGTGCAGCCCGATGGTCAGCGCCAGCACGATCAGGATGATCAGCAGATAGTCGTTCCCCAGCGCGGGCAGCTTCCCGTTCTGCAGCTTCGACAGGGAGGAGGAGCCGTTCGGAATCCAGATCACCAGGAAATAGGACACCAGGTAGGTGGCCACATAGTTCATCATCAGCGTGAACAGCGTCTCGTTCGTGTTCCATTTGGCCTTGAAAATCGCCGGAATCACGCCCCACACGGCGCCGCTGAGCAGCGATGCCGCCAGCATCAGCAGGAGCAGCAGCCACTCCGGAATTTTGCCGCCCAGATAGAAGTCCACCGCGATGGCGCCCAGCACGCCCACCAGCGTCTGGCCCTCGCCGCCCGTGTTCCAGAACCGCATCCGGAAGGCCGGCGTCAGCGCCAGCGCGATGCACAGCAGCACCGCCAGGCTCCGCAGGAACTTCCAGAATTTCCGGCTCGTTCCGAAGGCGCCCCGGATGAAGCAGTAGTAGAAATCCCCGACCCGCTCCGGATGCTCCCGCAGCTTGTCCACCAGCAGGAAGGCCACCAGCCCGCAGGCCACCAGCCCCAGCACCAGCGCGATCAGCCGGATGGCCCAGGCCATCGGCGGAGCGATGGAAGCCCGTTTGCTCAGATGCACGAGGGGCTCCCGCGCTTCAGCGTGTCTCTTCTCGCTCACCGGTCTTCCTCCCTTCCCTCCCGGCTCGTCCGGGTCATCATCAGGCCGATTTCCTCTTTCGTGGCCTGCCGCGCGTCCACCACGCCCGTCACCGCGCCGCCGTTCATCACCAGAATCCGGTCGCACAGCGCCAGCAGCACGTCCAGATCCTCACCCACGAAGATCACGGCCACGCCGTTCTCCTTCTGCCGGTTCAGCAGGTGATAGATCGTGTAGGAGCTGTTGATGTCCAGCCCGCGCACGGGATAGGCCGCCATCAGCACCTTCGGCGTGAAGGCGATTTCCCGCCCGACCAGCACCTTCTGCACGTTGCCGCCGGACAGCCGCCGCACCGGCGTGGACACGCCCGGCGTCACGACCTCCAGCTCCCGGATGATTTCCTCCGCCAGCGCCTGGGGCTTCTTCCGGTCCAGGAAGCCCGCGTGGCCCTTCCGATAGCTGCGCAGCATCATGTTGTCCGTGATGCCCATGGAGCCCACCAGGCCCATGCCCAGCCGGTCCTCCGGCACGAAGGACAGCCGCACGCCCAGCTCCCGGATCTCCAGGGGCGTTTTGTTCCGCAGGTTCATGATCTCGTCCTCCCGGAACAGCACGCCGCCCGATTCGACCCATTTGCGGATCGCCTTGTTGCTCATGCCCCGGAAGGAAACGCCGTTCAGGTTCACGTCGTGGAAGGCGTCCTGCGCCGCCAGCTCCTTGACCCGCTTCAGGCTCTTGTGGAAAAAGGTCACCGGCTTGTCCTTCTTCGGATTGTGGAAGATGATCTCCCCGCTCTCCAGCGGCTGCAGCCCGGCGATGGACTCCAGCAGCTCCCGCTGCCCGCTGCCCGCGATGCCCGCGATCCCGAGGATTTCCCCGCTGCGCACCTCAAAGGAGATGTTCCGCAGCACCTGAATGCCCTCCGCGTTTTTCAGGCTCAGGTCCCGCACCTCCAGCCGCACCGCGGGATTCATCGGCTCCGGCCGGTCGATGTTCAGATCCACCTTCTTGCCGACCATCATCTCCGTCAGCGCGGCCTCGTCGGTCTCCGCGGTGTTCACCGTGGCGATGTGCTCTCCCTTGCGCAGAATGGCCACCCGGTCGCTGACCTCCAGCACCTCGTTGAGCTTATGGGTGATGATGATGATGGACTTCCCGTCCTCCTTCATCCGCCGCAGCACGTTAAACAGCCGCGTGATCTCCTGCGGCGTCAGCACGGCCGTCGGCTCGTCCAGGATCAGGATGTCCGCCCCGCGGTAAAGCACCTTGATGATCTCCACCGTCTGCTTTTCCGACACGGACATGTCGTACACCTTTTTGGCCGGATCCAGATGGAAGCCGTAGCGCTCCGCGATGCCGGCCACCCGGGTGTTCACCTCTTTCAGGTTGTAGGCTCCCTGCTCCCGCACGCCCAGCACGATGTTTTCCGCCGCCGTGAACAGATCCACCAGCTTGAAATGCTGGTGAATCATGCCGATCTTGTGGTCAAAGGCATCCTTGGGAGACCGGATCACGACCTCCTGCCCGTCAATCAGCACCTGTCCCTCATCCGGGTAATAGATGCCCGCAATCATGTTCATCAGCGTCGTCTTGCCGCAGCCGTTTTCTCCCAGCACCGCCAGGATCTCTCCGCGGTAAACGTCCAGATCCACATGATCGTTGGCCAGCACGCTGCCAAATCGCTTCGTGATGCCCTTCATCTGCAAAGCCAGCTGTTTTTCCACAACAATCCTCCAGTTCCATCTGTCAGGCAAGTAAACCGTACAGGCTCCCTGAACCCCTGCTCTTTAAAAAAGGACATGGACTGCCGCCCGAAAAGGGCGGCAGTCCTCCTGTCTTATGCGTTTTTCAGGACCACAGTTTCTCAGAACATCTGATTCAGCTGCTCAATCC
This sequence comes from uncultured Clostridia bacterium, assembly GCA_946534455.1. Lineage (GTDB taxonomy): Bacteria > Bacillota > Clostridia > Christensenellales > Aristaeellaceae > Aristaeella. The sequence continues at coordinate 4,893 of CAMNCR010000090.1, forward strand.
CGTCAATCTGCACGTTGAAATACGGCGCAGACCGATATTCGGATTCATGGAAGTATCCGTCGGAAACCACCTCGGTATCCGGGGTGAACGCATCGTCCGTGTCCACGTCCGCCATGTAGCTGTCCAGCGGAGCGCCGCCCACGGTGATGAAGCCCTCGGTCGCCGTGTCGAACACCTTGCGGGTGCCGGCAATCAGCTCAGCCTTGACCTTTTCCAGCTCTTCCACGGTGCCCGCGGCCGCGGCGGCCTCGTTCACCTCGGTCATCACGACGGAGCCGGTCTCGATGGTGCCGGTCCAGTCGGTCGCGATGGCTTCGCCCGCGATCTTCTGGTTCACGATGTACTCGAAGTAGGGCGCCCAGTTGATGCGGGAGGCCACGATGAAGGTGTTCGGGCAGCTCGCCACGGTGGAGCCGTTGTAGGACACGTTCGGGATGTTCGCGTTTTCGCAGGCGGTCGGAGCGCCCATGGAGTCAGCATGCTGGCTGATCAGGTCGCAGTTGGCGGCGATCAGCGCTTCCGCGGCGGCCTTCTCTTCCTTCTCGTCGTACCAGGAGCCGGTGAACTGCACCTTCATCTCCACATCGGGGCAGACGGACTTCGCGCCCAGATAGAAGCTGGTGTAGCCGGACATCACTTCCGCGTAGGTGAAAGCGCCCACGTAGCCGATCAGGGGCTTCTCGCCCTTCAGGTTGCCGGCTTCCTGGATCTCCTTGAGCTTCAGGCCGGCGGCCACGCCCGCCAGATAGCGGCCTTCGTAGATGGAGGCGAAGGCATTGTGGAAGTTGGCCAGGCCGGCGGTGTGCGCCATGGTGCCGGTCGCGTGGCAGAAGTCCACGTTCTCGACTTCCTTCGCGGCCTGCAGCAGGAAGCTCTCATGGCCGAAGCTGTCCGCGAAAATGAGGTTGCAGCCTTCGTCCACCAGGTCCAGCGCGGCTTCGTAGCACTCGTTGGATTCCGGAATGCCCTTCTTAATAATCACCTGATCATCGCTCAGGCCCAGCGCTTCCTGGGCTTCCTTCACGCCGTTGATGAAGTTCAGGTCGTAGGTGGAATCCTCATCATGCAGCAGGATCACGCCCAGTTTGATCTCTTCCTTGGCCACACCGTCCGCCAGGGAAGCCGCAGCGGTCAGGCACAGCGCCAGGGTCAGCAGCAGAGCAATCAGTTTCTTCATGCGTCTTTGTTCCTCTCTTTCCCGCTCCGCAGAGCGGACATTTATATGTCAACCTCCGGGTCCGGGCCCCAGCTGCCGGTTCCGCCATATCGGCGCTTCATCCAAGCTCCGTTACAGGGTCCTCCGGCCTGCAGGCCCGCCCGGCGGTTCACACCGCCTCGGGTGACTTCAGCCCTCTTCCGGCCGCAGCAGGATTATTCCGTCCTCGATCCCGTCCACAATCGCCAGGGACAGCACCTTGACCCCCGCCTCGCGCAGCCGCTTTCCGCCCGGCTGAAATCCCTTTTCCACCGCGATTCCGACGCCCACGGGATGCGCCCCGGCCTGCTCGCACAGCGCCATCATGCCGCGCACCGCTTCTCCGTCCGCCAGAAAGTCGTCGATGATCAGCACCCGGCTGCCCTCCGGCAGATAGCGCCGATCCAGGCGAATGATGTTCTGCGTCTTATGGGTGAAGGAGTACACCGGCGCCTGCAGCATCGCATCGTTCTGCACCACCGTGGCGCTCTTCTTCGCGAACACCACCGGCAGGTCGCCCAGCGCGTGCGCCGCGGCCACCGCCATGGCGATCCCGCTGGCCTCCACCGTCAGCACCACGTCCGGCGCGTCCTCCCGGAAAGCCTCGGCCCACGCCTCGCCCATCCGGAACAGCAGCCCGGTATCGATCCGGTGGTTCAGGAACATGTCCACCTTCACGATGTCCTTCCCGATCCCCACGCCCTGGGTCTCGATCATGCGCCGCAGTGCTTCCAACGTCCTTCCCTCCAAAACACGAACATTCCTCCTGGGAATGACGGAATTATACGCCATTTTCCCGAACATTTCAACCGCTAAGTTGTTTCATTTTTGTTAAATCTGCCCCTCCCTCCTCTTGCCTTCTCCCCCCTCCTGCGCTATACTGATTTTCGGAATAAAATAAAAGAGGCGGTATCCGCCCATTAATAACAGCTCCCCGCCGAAGGGGCGCAGGCCGCGGTGCGGCCTGCGTTGTGCCTCATCCGATATTCAACTACTCAAAAAGTTCCCCGGCCGAAGGGGGCCTGGGGGGCGATCGGAAAGCCCCCCAGAGAAAGGAAAAACCCATGCTGTCCTGCCTGTTTGTTCTGAATCCCAACGCCGGCCTGCGCGCAGGCCGCCGCCTTCTCCCCGACCTCCTGCTCCGCCTGGAGGAGGCCGACTATCTTCCCACCGTCTTCGTCACGCGCCAGCGGGGCGAAGCCATTGACCTCGTCCGGGATCTGGGCGGAACCGTGGATCTCATCGTGGCCTGCGGCGGGGACGGCACGCTCAACGAGGTCATCACCGGCCTCATTCGCGGGGAACATAAAACGCCGCTGGGCTACATTCCCTGCGGCAGTACGAATGATTTTGCCTCCGGCCTGGGCATCCCCATCGATCCCCTCCAGGCCTGCGACGATCTGCTTCGCGGCGATCTTCGCCCCCTGGACGTGGGCCTCTTCGGCGAGGACCGCTTTTTCAGCTACACGGCCTCCTTCGGCGCCTTCACCGCCGTCAGCTATTCCACGCCCCAGAACGTCAAAAACGTGCTCGGCCACGCGGCCTACATTCTCGAGGGCATCCGCTCCCTGGCGGACATCCGCCCGCTGCATGCCCGCATCACGGTGGACGGCCGGACCTTTGAGCAGGATTATATCTTCGGCGCCATCTGCAATTCCACCTCGCTGGGCGGCGTGCTCCGGCTGGAGAACAGCGCCGTGCATATGAGCGACGGCCTCTTCGAGTCCCTGCTCATTCCCTTCCCGGCGGATCTGCTGGCCCTGAACGGGATTCTCAACGCCCTGCGCACCCATGACTATGCGCATCCGTCCCTGACCTTCACCCGGGCCTCCTCCTTCCTCGTGGAAAGCGATCCGCCCATCCGCTGGACCCTCGACGGGGAGGAAGCGGAGGGCGCGCGGGAGCTGCGCATCCGGAACCTCCGCCAGGCCATCCTGCTCAAAACCGCCAGCCGGGAGTGAGGCGTCAGAGCACCCCGTCCGCACTCATCGACTGCCACTCCTCGGTCAGAATCTGCCATTCCTCCGGCGTGTAGGCGTTCAGCGCCTCCGGATTCGTGAATTCAAACCGGATATCGTCCTTCAGCATATAGGAATAGACGTCCAGCGCGTTGGACACGATATAGTTCTGGGTCCCCACCTCGCTCATGCGTTCGGTGAGGATCCTGTTTTCTTCTTCCATTTCGACCAGCTTCAGCCGCAGCGCTTCCTCCCGGGAGACCACCGCCCCCCGCTGGCCCCGCAGCACCAGAAACAGGATCAGGAACACGGCCAGCACCACACCCAGCAGCACCAGAAAGCCCTTCACGTTCATCGTCCTGCGCATTTTTTCACCCCCACATGCTGATCTGGTTCGTCTCGTCCATGCCCTCCAGGGAGCCGTGCTCCCGCAGCAGCTCGATCACCGCCGACCCCACCCGGCCCCGGATCCGCAGATCCTCGATGCTCAGGAAGGGCCCTTCCTTCCGCGCCTCGACGATGGGAATCGCCGCGCTCTCGCCCAGGCCCGGCAGGCTCGTGAAGGGACAGCGGATGTTGCCGTCCTCCAGCACGAAGGTGCTGACCTCGCTCCTGTACAGGTCCACCGGCAGGAACCGGATACCCCGGCAGTTCATCTCCAGCACCAGCTCCAGGCACGTGGCAATTTCCTTGTCCCGGGCGGTGGGCTTGTCCATGTTCCGGATGTCCTGCAGCCGGGCCCGGCAGGTTTCCGGAGAAATCAGCATCGTCGCCGCGTCGAACCCGTCTCCGCGCACCGTGAAGTAGGCGCAGTAGTAGGCCAGCGGCTCGTGCAGCTTGAACCACGCCACCCGCAGGCTCATCGTCACATAGGCCACCGCGTGCCCCTTCGGGAACATGTATTTGATTTTTTTGCAGCTGTCCATGAACCAGTCCGGCACGTCCGCCTCCCGCATGGCCTCCTCCATCTCCGGCTTGAGGCCCTTGCCCTTGCGGACGCTTTCCATCGTCGTGAAGGCCAGCTTCGGCTTCACGCCCCGGTCGATCAGGTAGTTCATGATGTCGTCACGGCAGCACACGCATTCGCTCAGCGTCGCCGTTTTGCTGGCGATGATCTCCTGCGCGTTGCCCAGCCACACGTCCGTTCCGTGGCTCAGGCCGGAAATCCGCAGCAGCTCCTCCATCGTGCACGGCTCGGTTTCCTCCAGCATGCCGCGCACGAAGCCCGTGCCGAATTCCGGCACGCCGTAGGTGCCCGTGTTGCAGAGAATGTCCTCCTCCGTCACGCCCAGCGCCGCCGGGCTGGTGAACAGGCTCCGCACCCCCGGATCGTCCAGCGGCACCTCCTGGAAGTTGATGCCCGTCAGCTTCTCCAGCTCGTGCATCATCGTCGGATCGTCGTGCCCCAGGCAGTCCAGCTTCACCAGGATGTCATGCATGGAGTTGAAGTCGAAATGGGTCGTCGTGAAGTCGCTCTCCAGGTCGTCCGCCGGATGCTGCACGGCCGTGAAGTCGTAGATCTCGTATTCCAGCGGCACCACCACCATGCCCCCCGGGTGCTGCCCCGTGGTGCGCTTGACGCCTGTGCATTCCAGGGCCAGCCGGTCCTTTTCCGCGTTCCCGGCCTGGATGCCCCGCTCCTCCAGATATTTCGCCGCGTAGCCGAAGGCGGTCTTGTCCGCCAGGCCGCTGATCGTTCCCGCCCGGAACACGTGGTCGTGCCCGAACAGCTCCTCCACATAGTGGTGCGCCTTGTTCTGGTATTCGCCTGAGAAGTTCAGATCGATATCCGGCACCTTGTCGCCCTCGAAGCCCAGGAAGACCTCGAAGGGGATGTCGAATCCGTCCTTTGTCAGCCGCCGCCCGCAGTCCGGGCAGTTCCGGTCCGGCAGGTCCACGCCCACGTGGAACCGGCTCTTGTCCACGTCGAAAAAGCCCTTCCGGCAGTGGGTGCAGCGGTAGTGGGGCGGCAGCGCGTTCACCTCCGTGATCCCGCACATTCTCGCCACCAGGCTCGAGCCCACGCTGCCCCGGCTGCCCACCAGGTAGCCGTCCTGCAGCGAACGGGACACCAGCTTCTGGGCGATCGAATACAGCGTGCAGTAGCCGTAGCCCACGATGGACTTCAGCTCCTTCGTCAGCCGCTCCTCCACGATCGTCGGCAGCGGGTTGCCGTACATCTCCATCGCCGTTTCCCAGGTCATCCGCTGGATGTTGTCCTCCGCGTCGTCCCAGAAGGGCTGGAAGGTATCCTCCCCCTTGGGATGCACCGGAAACAGCTGCATTTTTTCCACCAGATCCGCGATTTTCCGCGGGTTGTCGATCACGACCTCCCGCGCCTTTTCCGGCCCCAGATAGCTGAACTCCTCGAGCATCTCGTCCGTCGTCTTGAAATACAGCGGCGGCTGGTTGTCCGCGTCGGCGAAGCCCATGCCCGCCTGAATCACCGCCCGGCCGATCGCGTCCTTCGGATCCAGGAAGTGCACGTCCCCCGTCGCCACCACGGGCTTGCCCAGCTCCTCGCCCAGGCTCACGATCACCCGGTTCAGGTCCCGCAGCCCCTCCTCGTCCTTGACCTGGTCCTCCCGCAGCAGGAAGGCGTTGTTGCCGATGGGCTGGATTTCCAGATAGTCGTAGAAGGAGGCGATCTCCTTCAGCTTTTCCCGGTCGGCCCCCGCCAGCACCGCCCGGAACAGCTCGCCCGCCTCGCACGCGCTGCCCAGAATCAGGCCCTCCCGGTATTTCTCAATGACCTCCCGGGGCATGTGGGGCACCCTCCGGAAGTATTCCAGATGGCTGATGGACACCAGCCGGTTCAGGTTCACCAGCCCCGTCCGGTTCTTCGCCAGCAGGATGATGTGCCAGCTTTCGCCGATGGCGCCGCCCCGCAGCGCTGCGTTCAGCTCCGCTCCCGTCCGCACCTCGGGATGCTGCTCCCGCGTCTCCTCGAACATCCGCTGCAGGCAGCGGGCCGTGGCCGTCGCGTCGTGCACCGCCCGGTGCGCGTTCTTCAGGCTCACCCCCAGCTGGCGGCACAGCGTGCCCAGCCGGAAGGATTTCATCTGGGGATACAGCTTGCGCGCGTAGGTCAGCGTGTCCAGCACCGGTCCCTCGAAGCTGCGCCCCAGCCGCCGCAGCTCCGCCCGCAGCAGGCTCACGTCAAAGCTCGCGTTGTGCGCCGCCAGCGGCAGATCCCCGATGAACTCCATCAGCTGCGGCAGCGCCTCCTCCGCCTTCGGCTGGCCCTCCAGCATCCGGTCGGTGATGTGCGTGATTTCCGTAATCTTTTCCGGCAGCGGCTCTCCCGGATCCACCAGCACCGAAAGCGTGTCCGCAATCTGCCCGTGAATCAGCTTCACCGCGCCGATTTCGATGATCCGGGCCGTGCCCGTGTTGAGCCCCGTGCTTTCAAAGTCCAGCACCACGATGGGCCCGTCGTAATCCCGGTCGTCCGGGTCGGCCACGATGTCCTTCTCCTCGATCAGGTAACCCTCGCAGCCGGGAATCAGCTTGATCTTTCCCTTCGCCGCCCGGAACGCCGCCGGGAAGGACTGCAGCACGCCGTGATCCGTCACCGCGATGGCCGGATGTCCCCATTTCACCGCCCGGGCAATCAGGTCGTCCACCTTCGTCAGCGCGTCCATGGTGGACATGTTCGTGTGCAGATGCAGCTCGACCCGCTTCTCCTCCGCCAGGTCCTCCCGCTCCTCCTTCTCCGTTTCCATCATGTCCCGCACGGAGATGGACAGCTCCCGGGCAAAATTGTCGTACAGGCATTCCCCGCGCAGCTTCACCGTCATGCCCTCGCGGATGCGGTCCACCTTCTCCGCCACGGCCTTCCGTTCCTCGTCCGTGATGGGCGCCACGGCCCCGTCCTCGCCCTTGCGGCTGAACCGGTTCCGGTATCTGAAGAAGATTTTGCACAGAATGGAGCTCGTGTAGTCCGTCACCGCGAAGGAGACCAGCAGCAGCTCGCCGCCCTTCAGCTCCTTCTTTTCCAGCTTGAAGATCTCGCCCTGGACCACCACCAGGCCGCTCTCGTTCGTCAACCCGCGGATCTCCACCGGCCGCTCCCCGATGCTCCGGCCCATAATGGGCTTGCCCACCGTCGGCGCGGTCATGATCGGCGGCTCCGCCGGAGCTTCCTTCTCCGCCCGGACCGCCTTCCGGGCCGGCGCGTCCGCGGTGTCCGCGGGCTTCTTTTCCCGGGGCTTGCGTTCCTTCGGCTTGGGCGCCTCGGCGCTCTCCAGGCCCGTGCCGTAGCGCTCCGCCATCTCCTCCCGGGTCACGGTCAGCGCGCTTTCCGCGCGCTCCTCCCGCATCCGGCGCAGCCGCTCCTCCCGGTCGCCCGCCACCGTCAGCTCGACCCGCACCGCCGCGTCGAAGATCTCCCGGATCGCCACCGCCAGCCGGGGCGCCACGTTCTGCCGCCCCATGAAGTGCATGGAAATCTCGTCCGGCATCACCAGCGTCAGCACCGCTTCCTCTCCGGGGCGGGCCGCCGCGTCGGCGCTCTCTCCCCGCATCGCGGAGCCCTCGATCTGCCAGTCGATCTGCTCCATCCAGCCCCGCGCCGCGGGATAGTTCCGCTTCAGGAAATCCACCAGCACCTGCCGGTAGGGCCCCGGATCCTTCAGGAAGGAGCCCCGCAGGGACGGGGAAATCACCCGCACGGCCATCGGCCGCCCGGGAAACACCTCCCGCAGCAGCCGCTCCAGGCGCAGAAACTGCTTTTCGCCCACCAGCACCGTGCTTTCGAAGGTAATATAGGTTTTTTGCAGAGATTTGACGTAGGTCACCCGGGGCGCGCGCAGCGCGTCCGCCAGCTCGGGAATATCCCGGGCGATCCGGGCCATCAGATCCTCATAGCTCATTTTCCTTCCGTCCTCTGCCAACCCTTCCTGCCTGTTTTCCGCCTGCGCATCCGTGCTCTCCGCCGGCCGTCCTTTCCCGGGCCTTCCTCCACAGTCCGCGCACGTCCGAACCTTCCATCCGGCCATCATGCCCTGAACCGGCGTCCCAGTGCGCACACTGAACCTTCCACCCGGCCCGGAAGCCCTGGACCGCCGGCCCGAAGCCCCTGCAGGCTCCGGCCTTCCGGGTCATCAGGCTCTTTCTGTCCTCTGCTGCTTCTCTTCGATGATTTTCCGGGTTTCCCGGATCAGAATCTCCGCCAGGTCGCCCTCCACCTTCCGCGGCTCCTGCCCGCGAATGAACAGCGCCCCGCCGGTCTTCCCGCCGGCAATGCCGATATCCGCCTCCCGGGCCTCTCCGGGGCCGTTCACCACGCACCCCATCACCGCGACCTTGATGGGCACCGTCACATCGCTCAGCTCCCGCTCCACCCGGCGGGCAATCTCCGCCACCGGCACGCAGGTTCTTCCGCAGGTCGGGCAGGCGATCAGCTGCACCCCGCGCACCCGCAGATCCAGCGCCCGCAGAATGTCCCAGGCCGCCGCGGCCTCCGGCAGCGGATCCCCGCTCAGGCTCACCCGGATCGTTTCTCCGATGCCGTCCAGCAGCAGCGCCCCGATGCCGATGGCGCTCTTCACCGTGCCCTGTCCGGGCAGGCCCGCCTCCGTCAC
>CAMNCR010000091.1 GCA_946534455.1 uncultured Clostridia bacterium
GAGCCTGGCCCAGTCCTCCTCCGACAGCTCATGGCCGAAGGCGGCCCGGACCGCGTCTGGCTCCTCATAGTATTGCAGGAGCAGCGCGTCCGCCACCTGATAGGCCGGCTTGATGGATCCGGCCAGATCCGGCTCCCTGTCGGCCTCCATCGTGTATCCGCAGGCATCCGTGAGAAGATCGCCGTATTTTCCGCTCTGATAGACCGGGCTGTCCTGCATATCCACGGTATCCATGATCAGCCGGATCGCGTCCCGATTCTGCTGCGCGATGCCGTCAAAACCGGCCTCACCGCCCATGGACGCGACCTGGGCGATCGCGTCGGCGGCATAGTCGTCGCTGTAGAAATGCAGGACGGGCTGCATGAAATCGACGGTGCCCTTCGCGTCGCCGGGATATTCCACTTCAATGTCCGCCAGCGGCAGCATGCCCGCGCCGAAATAGCGGGCGGTTGCGCGGCAGCGCTGCTTGTCCCGGGCGGAAAAGCGGATTTCGCCCGCCTGCGGGACCGTGTTTTCCGGGAACAGGCCCTCCTCGGCCAGCCATTTCCTGAAATACTGACCCATGCTGACCTCCTCCATGCCGCCGAGCAGGGTCAGCTCGCTGGAGCCTGCGGACCAGTCGATCCAGGCGTGGGGGGTCAGCTCATTCGGCACGGAGCCGTTGCTGGAAAGAGGCGCCCGCAGATTGTGGCGGCTGAGCACGACAACCTGCTCCAGGGTGTACTTTTCCGCGATGTCCGCGCCGGCCGCGGAGCCGCTGGGATCCGCGTAGTTTTCCAGCCAGCGGAAGGAGCCGGTCCGGACGACATCCTCCCCGTAGATGGTTTTCCAGTCGTCGCGCATGGAGATCACCTGATATCCCATGCTCTGCCATTTGGCGGTCAGCTCGTCATGCCTGTCAGGGTTTCCGTAATCCCGCACATCGTCATCCGCGATCAGCATGAACGCCGCGCTGCGATAGGGATTGTTCAGGAGCGCGTAGTTGTTCATGCTCACATCTCCGCTGGAATTGCCGAAGGACAGCACCGGCTGCCGGCCGATCTCCTGAGCAATCTGCAGGACCTTGTTGGTTTTGAGGTCCTTGATGAGCAGCTGATCCGTGCGCACCAGCTCATCGTCGCCGGTGAATACATATTCGATGCCGTCCGTGTCGCCCTGATTGCGCGCGGCCAGCGCGGTGTCGGAGCCGATGATGTTTTCGGCGGGGATATCCAGAAGGCCCTCCAGGAAGGTTCGGATGATGAACCGGTCACTTCCGGAGACGACAAAGCATTTGAAGCCATGCTCCTGGAGGTACTCAATGACCTCAGCCATCGGCAGATAACAGGCGTTTGCGTAGGTCATGCCCTCAAATCCGTCCGCCTCCTTCACCAGGACGCGGGTGATAAAGTCCGCGTACTCGGTCAGCGTCATCCCGGCAAAGGCTTTGGCCTGATGATAGGAAAATTCGTAGTCGTAATCCGCCGGAAAGGATTTATCCAGCGCGTGATCCCGGGTCATGCGGCCGAATTCCAGCATTTCCTCGTCCGGTTCCCAGGACGGGTCGGCCAGAATGCGCTCGGTCAGCAGGATGACCTCCAGGTAGGTCGGGAACAGCTCGCCCATCAGCGTGCCGTCCATATCAAAGACGGCGATGCGGTCCTGCTCGGGAATGAAGTCCGGGGAAGCGGCGTCCGTCACAGCCTCCACGTAGTCCACCAGCGCACCGAGCGCCGGAGCGTCAGGGCTCCACAGGGTGAAGCTGGCTTTATCCGCGGGCTCCGCCGCGGAGGCCTCCCCGGCAAGGGCGATCCCCGTTACGCTTCCAAGGATCAGCAGTGCACACAGCAGCATGGTCAGCAGCTTGCCTGTTTTCATGAGTCTCCTCCTCTGTTCTGTGTTGGGCCTGTCCCGGCGCCTGTCCTTCCCGGCGCGTTCGCCTGCCGCAGGCGGCCTGGAACGCGCGGACCGGAAACCGGCAAGGCAGACAACGCCGGCGGGCAGGGAAAGCTTTCATCTTTATTCTATTGGAAATCCCCGCCGAAATCAACCGTACCGCAAGAGGATCGGAAAGGACGGGGATTGCCGCGCAGGCGAGGCCGAGGGCCTCTGTCCGCCTCCTGAAAATCAATTGACTTTTGGGGAGCGTTCCGATCTGCGCTTCGACGGCGGCATCATTCGGAAGGTGACAGGGCTGGGCGTCCCCATCGCCCTGCAGGATTTTCTGGTCGGCATTTCCTTCCTGGTGCTGCTGGCCATTGTCAACGGCCTGGGCCTGGTGGCATCCGCCGGAATCGGCGTGGCGGAAAAGGTGTGCGGGTTTATCATGCTGATTCCCGCGGCCTTCATGCAGGCGATGGCGGCCTTTGTGGCGCAGAATATCGGCGCGGGGAAATACCCCCGGGCCAGGAAAGCGCTGATATACGCCATCGCGGTTTCAACGATGCTGGCCATGGTCATGTTTGCGGTCACATTCTGGAGGGGAGATCTGCTTTCGGGGATTTTTGCGAACGATCCGGAGGTCATTTTCGCAGCCGCGGATTATCTGAAAGCGTATGCGATTGACTGCCTGCTGACCTGCTTCCTGTTCTGCTTCATCGGCTTTTTCAACGGGCTGGGGATGACGCGGTTTGTGATGATTCAGGGGATCATCGGCGCGTTTCTGGTCCGCATTCCGGTCGCGTTCTGGATGAGCAGGCAGATCCCGGTCTCCATGTTTCATGTGGGCCTGGCGACGCCGTGCTCCACGATCCTGCAGGTGGCGCTGTGCCTGATCTGGTTCAGGCGGACGAATCG
>CAMNCR010000092.1 GCA_946534455.1 uncultured Clostridia bacterium
AAAAAAAGTCCTTGACATTCCCCCCTCCCCCTGCTATAATCTCCCCTGCGGTTGCGAGATGGCCGCTGTTGGGGAATGGTGTAACGGCAGCACCTACGACTCTGACTCGTATTGTCTAGGTTCGAATCCTAGTTCCCCAGCTTTTCTTTTTTCTCTGAATCTGGCTCCGTTGTCTAGAGGCCTAGGACGCGGCCCTCTCAAGGCTGAAACACGGGTTCGAATCCCGTCGGAGCTGCTCGGCGATTCCGGAAGGAATCGCTTTTTTCGTTTGCTGATTTGTTCATCATCCGTTCACACGGCATCGGTTGAAGTCCCCTCCGGTCTGTTGTATAATGCAGCATACAAGCCTGTGCTTGATTTCTGAAAACACCGGAGGATATGATGATGATCAAACGTTTCCTGTCCCTGATCCTTTCCCTCTCGCTTCTGCTGTGCTCCGCCTTCGCGCTGGCGGAGGAGACCCAGGCCGAGGCCCCGGAGGCGGCTCCCGCGGAAGAGGCCGCGGAGACCGCGGAGACCGCGCCCGTCCTGCTGGCGACCGTCAACGGCGTCGAGGTGGCGGAGGATCACGCGGACTACAGCTACTGGGTCGACTACTATACCTACATGCTCTCCTCCAGCGGATACGATCTGTCGGATGAAAGCCTGCTGCAGGAGATGAAGGCCTACTCCCTGAACAACGCCATCCGCTTCGTCCTTCTGCGCCAGAAGGCGGCCGAAATGGGCCTGGGTGAGGTCTCCGAGGAGCAGCTGGCGCAGGTGCGCGAGGAAGCCGCCGCTTCCTGGGCTGAAATCCTCGACAGCTATATCACCAGCTATTTCAGCATCACGGACGAATCCTCGGAGGAGGATCGGACCGCCGCCCGCGCGGACGCTCTGGCCCTGCTGGAATCCCAGGGGTATACGGAGGAAAGCTACATTGAGGAAAGCGTCAGCAACGCGAAGACCAATCAGATCATCAGCGATGTGCGGAGCACCCTCGTCCAGGACGTCACGGTTTCGGACGAAGAGGTGGCCGACTATTATACGCAGCTGGTGGAAGAGGATCGGGCGCAGTATGAAAACGACGTCGCGACCTACGAATTCCAGACCCATTATTACGGTCAGGATTCCTATTATCGGCCCGAAGGCTACCGTGGCGTGACGCACATTCTGCTGTCCGTGGATCAGGCTCTGCTGGATGCCTGGAAGGATCTGACCGCCCGCCTGGAGGAGCAGCAGGAAGCCGGGACCGCCGAGGCGACCGAGGCCGGCGAAAGCGCTGAAGCCTCTGAGTCCGGCGAGAGCGCCGAGGCTGCGGAAACGGAGCCCGCCGAATCCGCGGAGCCCGAGGCCACGGAGGAACCCGTCACGCCCGAAATGGTGGAGGCGGCGCGCCAGGCCATCCTGGACAGCGTGCAGGCGACCGTGGAGGAGATCCGCCAGAAGCTGGCGAACGGAGCCTCCTTCGAGGATCTGATCGTGGAATACGGCACGGATCCGGGCATGCAGGACGAGAAAACCCGGTCGGAGGGCTATGCCGTCCATCCGGAAAGCATCCTGTATGATACGGACTTCGTCCAGGGCGCCATGTCCATGGAGAAGGTGGATGACATCAGCGAGCCCATCGTCAGCCAGTTCGGCGTTCATATTCTCCACTATCTGCGCGATATCCCCGGCGGCTCCGTGGAGCTGACCGATACCCTGAAGGCGGAGCTGAAGGATGTCCTGCAGAATGAAAAGGAGCAGGAAGCCTTCAACAGCCAGCTGGAGGCCTGGGTGGCTGAGGCCGAGATCGTGTATACCGAAGCCGGGCAGGCGCTGGCCGACGTGGCGGCCGGAGCTGAAGAGGACGGCAGCGAAGACGAAATCGACGTGCCCTCCGTGGAGGACGCGGAAGAAGCCGCTGACGCGGCGGAGGATGCCGAAGCCGGCGGAGACGCGGCGCAGCAGCCCTGAGTTTCCTTCCGTTCCGAGGAATCAAGACCCCCTGCCGGAGATCCGGCAGGGGGTCTTTTATGGGATCGAAGGCCCGGGGCGCTTATTCCTCGACGCCCTTGCTTCTGGCTTTTGCCCGCAGGGAATGATCCAGCTGCCGCTTGCGCATGCGCAGGCTCTGGGGCGTGATTTCCAGCAGCTCATCGTCATCGATGAACTCCAGACATTCCTCCAGCGTCAGCGGATGCACGGAAATCAGCCGCATCGCGTCCTCCGAGGCGGAGGCGTTCCGCATGTTGGTGACGTGCTTCTGCTTGCACACGTTCACCACCAGATCCCCGGGCCTGGCATTCTGGCCGCAGATCTGACCCATGTATACGTTTTCGCCCGCCCCGATGAACAGGGTGCCCCGTTCCTGGCTGTAGAACAGGCCGTAGCTGGTGGAAACGCCGGTTTCGAAGCAGATCAGCGCGCCCGCGGACCGGTGGGGAATATCGCCCTTCACCGGCTCATACCGCTCAAAGACGGAGGACATGATGCCCTCGCCCCGGGTGTCCGTCATAAACTCGCTGCGATAGCCGAACAGGCCTCTGGAGGGCACCAGGAATTCCAGCCGCACCCGGTCCAGGCCGCTCATGTGCTCCAGCGTGCCCCGCCTGCGGCCGATTTTCTCAATCACCGCGCCGGCGGAGGCCTGGGGCGTATCCACGATCAGCCGCTCCACCGGTTCGCATTTCACGCCGTCAATCACCTTGTAGATTACCTTCGGCTTGCTGACCGCGAACTCATAGCCCTGGCGCCGCATGTTTTCAATCAGGATGGACAGATGCAGCTCGCCCCGGCCGCACACCTCAAAGGCGTCGGTGCTCTGGGTATCGTTCACCCGCAGGGAAACGTCCGTCTGCAGCTCCCGCATCAGCCTGGCCCGCAGATGGCGGCTGGTCACATACTGCCCTTCCCGGCCGGCAAAGGGGCTGTCATTCACGGAGAAGGTCATGGTCACCGTCGGCTCGCTGATCTTGACGAAGGGCAGACCCTCCACCTTCTCCGGCGCGCACACGGTGTCGCCGATGGAGAGATCCTCCGCGCCGTACAGCGCGACGATATCTCCCATGCTGACCTCCGTGGCGTTCACCCGCTTGAGCCCGTCGTACTGGTACAGCCCGCCCAGCCGCCAGACAGGGCTGGTGACCCCGGTCTCCAGGTTCGTATGCACCACGTTCATGCCCTCGGTGAACTTTCCGCGCACCACGCGGCCCACGCCGATCCGGCCCACATACTCGCTGTAGTCGATGGTGGAGATCAGCACCTGGGCAGGACCTTCCGCGTCGCCCTCCGGCGCGGGAATGTACTTCAGAATGGCGTCGAACAGCGGCCGCAGATCCGTGCCCGGCTGCTCCAGGTCCAGCGTCGCCGTTCCCTTTCGGGCGGA
>CAMNCR010000093.1 GCA_946534455.1 uncultured Clostridia bacterium
CGGAAATCATGACCGTAGGCGAACAGATACAGATCGATGCCCCGCGGGCGGGCCGGATGCAGATTGCCCTCCTCATCCAGGCTCATGGAGGCGCTGTCGTCCAGCGCCGCGTACCCCTGGAAGGACTGAATGCCCGGCTCCAGCGGAATTTCCCCGTCCGCCTCGTCCAGCGTCCGGGCCGTGCCGCCCAGCGTCCGGCCCGTGTCGCCGTAATGCCACACGCTGCCGTACACGGCGAAGGCTCCCTTCAGCGTGACGGAGAGCCCCGCCGGCGAAAAGGGCTGCCGGTCGTACTGCAGGCGCGCGTGCTCCGTTTCCACGGTCAGCATCCGCTCGCCCTCCTCCACCGTGAAGGCGGGCACCGGGAATTCCCGGCACAGCGCCATCTGGGTCGCGCTTTCGCGGAAGGCTCCGTCCGCCTCGTACTCCAGCCGGAACAGGCGGCTGGTCAGCACGGTGATGCGGTACGTCTTTCCCCGGATCACGGCCCGGGGATCCGCCTGGGGGCGCAGGGTCCAAAGTTCTGTCGCTTTCATGGTCATCCCTCTTTTAAAAAGGGGGCTGCTGTCGATCCTGCAGCAGCCCCGATCGTTCTCGTAGTTCTCTTTTCTACGCGGGCAGTTTTTCTTCCTGCATTATTCTCCCACGTAGCGGGCATACGCGGCCAGATGAATGTTGATCAGATCCTGCACGCCCATCTGGTTCAGCTTGGCGATGTAGCTGTCCCACTCTTCCTCCACGCCGCCTTCGGTGACCCAGTGCGCGTACTGCTGGTTGCAGTAGCTGGTGATGTCCGCGCTCAGGAAGGCGATCTGCTCCAGCTCGTCCGCCGTGTAGGCCACCACGGGGAAGGTATCCCGGGCATACTTCGCGTTCACCGCGTCGTCCGCCAGCTTGATACCGTCGCCCTCGGTGGTGGGCAGGATGACCTTTTCTTCAAACGCTTCGTCCATGTACTTCGGGCCATGATCGCGGAAGGAGAAGGTCCAGCAGGAGGTGTCCAGGTTGATGCCGGAATCCGCCGCGGGCAGCAGCACCTCGTAGGTGCCGTCGTCGTTCTTGGCGATCTTGCCGTCGCCGATGGAGCCGTAGTAGGTCTGCAGGGAGGCCTCGTTGGTGTAGAACTGATCCGCCCAGGTCAGCAGCTTGCCGGGGTCAGAGCAGTTCTTGGTGATCACAAACTCGTTCTTGCCGTAGTTCAGGAAGGTGGGATCGGATTCCACGTACCGGTTGCCGTCGGGGCCGGCCACGGCTTCCACCACCACATAGTCCTTGGCGTTGCCCAGGAGCTCGGCGTCCGCCGTCCAGGCGAACACGATGCCCGTGCGGGGGCCGTTTTCGGTATCCTGCACCTTGGCGCGGACCATGTCGGAGGTCTGGGTGAAGTACTCGGGATCCAGCGCGCCGTTCGCGTACAGCTCGCGGGCCCACTTCACGGCTTCCTTGTAGTTCTCGGCCATGGGAACGAAGTAGGGCTGACCCTCCGCGTTCATGCCCATGAAGTTGCCGGCGCGGCTGGTCTGCACGCCGAAGGGCAGCAGCAGGTTGTTCAGGTCAAACTGCAGGGAGGAGGCGGCGATGTAGCCGTAGCGGCCTTCGCCGGACTTGGAGAACGCCACCAGCGTGTCCGCCAGCTCCGTGTAGGTGGTGGGCATCGGCAGGTTCAGCTCCTCCAGCCACACCTTGTTGATGTACATTTCATTGGCGGTAATCGGCCGCATCGGCAGCTTCTTGGGCAGGCTCCAGATCTTGCCCTCGGCGTCGGTGCACATGGCCTTCATGGACGGATCCTTTTCGAAGATCGCGGTCAGGTTGGGCATGTACTGGGGAATCAGGTCGGTCAGCTCCACAAAGTAGTCCTGGTTGGGAACGATGTCCGCGTCGGTCAGGGAGATGGAGCCGAAGAAGGCATCCGGCAGCGCGCTCAGGCCGCTGGCCAGCATCAGGGATTTCTGATCGCTCCAGGAGCCGTTCCAGTAGGGCTGCCACTCAATGTTCACGCCGGTCTTCTCGCCGATTTCCTTCAGGAAAGCGGTCTCGGTGAAGTCGGTGCCCCAGACCTCGGTCCAGCGGTTGCAGGCCACGGTAAAGGTGGGGATGTCCTCCGCCAGGGAGGCTGCGGCGACGCCCAGCAGCAGGCAGAGGGCGAGGGCCAGAGACAACAGTTTCTTCATGGGTAGTTCCTCCTTTAAATTTATGTTCAGGCGATTCACGCCCTGGAACCGTTGGCTTCCTCCCCCGGAGGAATCCGGATGCTTATCCCTTCAGCGCCCCGATCATGACGCCCTGGTTGAAATACTTCTGCACGAAGGGATACATGGTCATGATCGGCAGGGACGACACGACGATCGCGCCGTATTTGATCAGGTTGGCCTTCCGGTTGATGTCCGCCGCGGCGGAGCCGGTCATGGCGGAGGCGGCCATCTCGTTGTTGATCAGGATATTGCGCATCACCAGCTGCAGCGGATACTTCTCCGGCGTCCGCAGATAGATCATGGCGTTGAAGTAGCTGTTCCAGTGCCCCACCGCCGCCCACAGGGCGATCACGGCCAGGATGGCCTTGGACAGCGGCAGCACGATCGTGAAGAAATACCGCAGGTTGCCGCAGCCGTCGATCTGCGCCGCGTCCCAGAGCTCGCCGGGCAGGCTGGTCTGGAAGAAGGTCCGCGCCACCACGATGTAGTAGGAGATGACCGAGAAGGGCAGCACCATGACCGTGAAGGTGTCCACCAGCCCGAAGGTGTTGTTCAGGATGATGAAGGTCGGGATCAGTCCGCCCCCGAAGAACATCGGGAAGATGAAGAAGAAGGTGAAGAACCCCCGGCCCACCAGGTCCCGCCGGCTCAGGGAATATGCCACCGGAATGTTGACCGCCAGCATGATCAGCGTGCCGGCCAGGGAGTAGAGAATCGTGTTCAGATATCCCCTCCACAGGTTCCCCATGGAGAACAGGTAGCTGTAGCCCTCCATGCTGAACCCCTGGGGCCAGAGCAGCACGTTGCCCTGCGCCACCTGATTGGGATCGCTGATGGAGGCGATGACGATGAAGTACATCGGATAGAGCGCCAGCAGGGTCATGATCACCGCGATGGTGTAGATGATGAGGTCGAAGGTCCGGTCCGCCCGGGACTTCCGGATGTGGTTGCTGCGCGCTCCGGCGTGCTGCAGGGTGCCGCTGGTCATGTTTCCCGCCTCCTCTCAGAACAGCGAGGTATCGCTGAGCTTTTTCGAAATCTGGTTGACCAGGATCAGGATCACGAAGTTCACCACGTTGTTGAACAGGCCGATCGCCGCGGAATAGCTGTACTGATTGGATTTCAGGCCCATCTTGTACAGGTAGGTGGAGATGATCTCGCTCCGGGCGATGTTCAGGTCGTTCTGCAGCAGATACACCTTTTCAAAGCCGACGCCCAGGAGGCTGCCGCACCGCAGGATGAACAGCGTCACCATCGTGGGCACCAGCATGGGAATGTCGATGGCCCGGATCTTCTGCCACTTGCTGGCGCCGTCCACCTCCGCGGCCTCGTACAGCTGCGGATCGATGGCCGACAGCGCCGCGATGTACATGATGGAATCCCAGCCCACGTGCTGCCAGACCTCCGTCCAGACGTAGATGCCGGAAAAGGCGTCCGCGTTGCCCATCAGATCCCCCACCGGAATCCCCATCAGCCCGAGGATCTTGGGAATCACTCCCGAGGAGGGCGACAGGAACATGATGATCATGCCGCACATGACCACCGTGGAGATGAAATGCGGCAGGTAGGTGGAAACCTGGAACACCTTCTTGAAGCGCTTCGCGTACATCTGGTTGCACATCAGCGCCAGCAGAATCGGCAGCGGGAAGGTGGCCGCGAGGGTGTACAGGCTGATCACCAGCGTGTTGACGATCGTGTTTCCGAACATGTAGGAGTTGAAGTACCGCTCAAAGTACTTGAGCCCCGCCCAGTGGCTTCCCCAGATGCCCATGGCGGGCTTGAAGTCCTTGAAGGCGATGATCACTCCGTACATCGGCAGATAGGTGAAGCAGATAAAGATCACCATCGCGGGCAGCATCAGCAGGTACAGGCCCCAGTTCCGCCTGATATGCTCCCAGGTATGGCCTCTGCGAACGCTTCCAGTCCGTTGCATCCTTCGCTTCCTCCTCCGCAGTCGGATTAGGTTTAACGTTATACCTTCTGCAGGAATCTTCCGTCTTCTGAACCCGGGTAGATTTAACGCTAAACTCAATCGTTGGCTAAAGTATAACGATAAACCTTCCCGCTGTCAACCACTTTTTGGACATTTTTTCTATTTTTTTTACCGTCTTCTTTTCCCCCTGCCCTCCTCGAGGCAGAAAAAGCCCCGAAGCGAAGCGCTTCGGGGCGAACCTGACTTCCGGATCAGCTGAGCCTGCGCAGCCCGTCGTCCAGGCGGCGGAGGGTTTCCTCCCGGCCCAGGAGGCCGGCGATTTCAAAGGCGCCGCCGGGGGTGCTGGCCTGGCCGGAGATGGCGATGCGCAGGGGCCAGAGCACCGCGCCGTTCTTGAGCCCGGCCTGGGCGATGGCCTCCATGACGGTATCGTGGATGCTCTGCTCGGTCCACTCTCCGATGCCCTCGAGCACCGGGCGGATCATCTCCAGGTTGGCTTTGGACACGGCCGCGTCCGTCTTCATCTTCTTGTGGGTATACAGGGCGATGTCATACTCCGGCAGCTCCGCCAGGAAGGCGACCATGCCCGGAATCTGATTGAAGACCTCGGTGCGCTCCTGCATGAGCTCGGCCAGGCGGGCGTAGTTGATGTTCTTCCCCGCCAGCACCTGGTCAAACCAGGGCGTGGCCAGCTCCAGATACTTTTCGGGCGGGAGCTTCCGGATGTATTCGGCGTTGAACCAGGTCAGCTTGTTGACGTCGAAGATGCCGGGCGCCTTGTTGATGCGGCTGACGTCGAAGGCCTCGATCAGCTCCTCCAGCGTGAAGAATTCCTGATCGGTGCCGGGGTTCCAGCCCACCAGGGCCAGGTAGTTGATGATGGCCTCGGAGAGGTAGCCCTTGGCGATGAAGTCGGAATAGTAGGCGTC
>CAMNCR010000094.1 GCA_946534455.1 uncultured Clostridia bacterium
TGATGCTGATTCAGTTCGGGCACAATGACGAAAATCTGGCCAAGCCCGAGCGCTACGTGGAGCCCCTGCGGGACTATCCGGCGCGGCTGGAGGCCTTTGTCCGTGCCGCGTGGGACCGGCAGGCCAGACCGATCCTGATGACGCCCATCTGCATCCGGGACTGGCAGGACGGCACGCTCCGGGAGACCCACGGCGTCTATCCGGACAGCGTGCGCCGGACCGCGGCGCGGCTGAAGGTGCCCTGCATCGATCTCTACGCGGACAGCCTGGACATCGTCCGGAGCCTGGGGGAGGCCGGCAGCGAGAAGCTTTTCATGAATCTGGCTCCGGGGGAGGATCCCCGGGAGCCGGAGGGCCGGAAGGACAACGCGCACACCCGGCAGGCCGGGGCCCGCGCCTTCGCGGAGCGGGTCGCGCTGCACCTGCGGGAAATGGGGGAAATTTAGGGCTTGCAGGCCTTTGCCTTTTCGCCTATAATAGCGAATGGTATGGATTCAACACATGTTCGTACTGATAGGAGATGCATCATGAGAAAAGTACAGTTCACGGAAACAGTCCTGCGGGACGCGAACCAGTCTCTGATGGCGACCCGGCTGCCCTACGCGGATTTTGAAGAAATTCTGCCGACGATGGACAAGGCCGGTTACTATTCCGTAGAGTGCTGGGGCGGCGCCACCTTCGATTCCTGCCTGCGCTATCTGGGAGAGGATCCCTGGGAGCGTCTGCGCAACATCCGGGCCAAGATGCCCAACACCCGCCTGCAGATGCTGCTGCGCGGCCAGAACCTGCTGGGATACAAGCACTATCATGACGATGTGGTCGAGAAGTTTGTCCAGCTGAGCCTGAAGAACGGTATCGACATCATCCGTATCTTTGACGCCCTGAACGACTTCCGCAACCTGGGCACCGCCCTGGACGCGACGAAGAAATACGGCACGAAGAAGACCATCGCCTCCGGCTGCATCAGCTACACCCAGAGCCCCGTGCACACCGTGGACAAGTACGTCGAAATGTGCAAGGAACTGGTCAAGATGGGCTTTGACACCCTGTGCCTGAAGGACATGGCGGGTACCATGAGCCCCTACGAGGCCGAGCACCTGATCAAGGGCATCAAGGACGCCGTGGGCGATGTGCCGGTGATCCTGCACACCCACTGCACCACCGGCATGGCCTACATGACCCTGACCAAGGCCATCGAGTCCGGCGTGGACGTGATCGACACGGCGACCAGCTGCTTCTCCAACGGCACCAGCCAGGCGGCGACGGAGACCATGTTCTACGCGCTGCATCAGTACGGCATCGAATCCGGCCTGAACGAGAAGGTCATCAACCAGGTCAACGATTTCTTCAAGCCCGTCAAGCAGAAGTACATCGACGCGGGCACGATCAATCCCAAGAGCATGGGCACCGACTCCCAGGCGCTGGTTTACAAGGTTCCCGGCGGCATGCTGTCCAACATGATCGCGAACCTGAAGGACATGAACGCCATGGACAAGTTCGACGAGGCGCTGCTGGAGATCCCCGCGGTCCGCAAGGATCTGGGCTATCCGCCCCTGGTCACCCCGCTGAGCCAGATGGTCGGCAACCAGGCCGTGACCAACGTGCTCGTCGGCGAGAGGTACAAGAACATCTCCAACGAGGTGAAGAACTACTTCAAGGGCGAGTACGGCATTTCCCCCGCGCCCGTGGACAAGGCTCTGCAGGAGAAGATCCTGGGCGAGGGCGGCCAGCCTGTGGACTGCCGCATCGAGGACTCCAAGCGCACCGGCGAGGACTTCGACAAGGCGAAGAAGGCTCTGGGCGCGCTGGCGGAATCCGAAGAGGATATCATGAGCTATATCTGCTTCCCCGCGCAGGCGGAGAAGTTCCTGAAGGAACGGAAGGAAAAGCGGGAACGGGTCGTCAAGTACACCATCGAGGAAGCATAAGGAGGACGGACGCAGATGTCTATTGCTATGGCTGAAGGAACTGCTCAAGCCGCTGCCGGCCGCCTGACTCTGAATATCGGTGAAAACCTGCTGGACGCCGTCCTGGGCTATGTGGTGGTGTTCATCGGGCTGGGCCTGCTGATGGCGGTGGTCATCGCCGTCGGCAAGGTGATGGTTGCCAGCGCGAAGAAGAAGGCTTCCGCTCCCGCCGCTCCCGCGGCCCCCGCTGCCGCGCCTGCCGCCGCTCCCGCGGCGAAAAAGGCGCCCGTGGCGCCCGGCGCCGCCGGCGAGGTCAAGATCTATGACACCGATCCCAGAGACGCGGCCATGATCATGGCGATCGTCGCGGATAAGCTGCAGAAACCCCTGAACGAGCTTCGGTTCGTATCCATCAAGGAGGTCAAGTAAGATGAAATATAAGGTAACCCTGAAGGGAAAGACATACGAGGTTGAAGTGAATCAGGGAGAAGCGATGCTGCTGGACGAGTATGAGGCGTACGCGCCGGCTCCGGCCGCTCCCGCCGCGCCTGCCGCGGCTCCGGCTGCCGCCCCCGCCGCGGCTCCCGCTCCCGCTCCGGTTGCTGCCGCGGCCGGCGAGCAGGTGGTTTCCCCCATGCCCGGAACCATCGTGAAGATGAACGTGAAGGCCGGCCAGGCCGTGAAGAGCGGCGAGGTGCTGGCGGTGCTGGAAGCCATGAAGATGGAAAACGAAATCATGGCGCCCCATGACGCCACTGTGGTGCAGGTCCTGACGGATGTGGGAACCAAGGTGGATACCGGCACGCCGATTATCGTACTGGGATAAGGGAGGAAAACGCACATGCTAGAATCCCTTGGAAAACTGGTGACTGAATCCGGCTTTGCCGGCTTCTTCAGCAACCCGGACGGATGGCGGAACCTGGTGATGATCGCCATCGCCTGCGTGCTGCTGTATCTGGGCATCAAGAAGCAGTATGAGCCGCTGCTGATGGTCGGCATCGCGGTGGGCTGCCTGCTGGCGAACGTTTCCTCTGTGTTCATGACGCCGGACGGCTCCCTGCCGGACGCGCTGTACCATCAGGATCTGTGGGATGCCTTCCTGCAGGAGGGCGGCCCCTACTATCACAGCTACGGCCACATCATGGCCCACGGCGGACTGATCGATATTCTGTATATCGGCGTCAAGGCCGGCATCTATCCCTGCCTGATCTTCATCGGCATCGGCGCGATGACCGACTTCGGCCCGCTGATTTCCAACCCCAAGAGCCTGCTGCTGGGTGCCGCGGCGCAGTTCGGCGTGTTCTTCGCCTTCTTCGGCGCGAACCTGCTGGGCTTTGACGCGCAGCAGTCCGCCTCCATCGGCATCATCGGCGGCGCGGACGGCCCCACGGCCATCCTGACCACCACCAAGCTGGCTCCGGAGCTGCTGGGACCGATCGCGGTGGCGGCCTACAGCTACATGGCCCTGATCCCGATGATTCAGCCGCCCATCATGCGCGCCCTGACCACGGAGAAGGAACGCTCCGTGAAGATGGAGCAGCTGCGTGAGGTCAGCAAGACCGAGAAGATCCTCTTCCCGATCGTGGTGACGATCTTCATCGTGCTGCTGCTGCCCTCCACGGCTCCGCTGATCGGCTGCCTGATGTTCGGAAACCTGCTGAAGGAAACCGGCGTCACCGAGCGTCTGAGCGACGTGGCGCAGAACGCCCTGATGAACATCGTGACGCTGTTCCTGGGCATCAGCGTGGGCGCCACCATGGTGGGCTCCCGCTTCCTGACCGTGGACACCATCAAGATCGTCATCCTGGGCCTGATCGCCTTCTCCTTCAGCACCGTCGGCGGCCTGCTGGTGGGCAAGCTGATGTACAAGCTGAGCGGCGGCAAGATCAATCCGCTGATCGGTTCGGCCGGCGTGTCCGCGGTGCCCATGGCGGCCCGCGTGTCCCAGAAGGAAGGCCAGAAGGCCAATCCTTCCAACTTCCTGCTGATGCATGCCATGGGCCCCAACGTGGCCGGCGTGATCGGCTCCGCCATCGCGGCGGGCTTCCTCATCAGCATGTTCGGTTAATCGGCTGAGAATTTGAACCTTGACTGTCCCCCTTTCCGCGTGACTGGGGGACAGCTTCTTTTTCCGGGCGGGCATCCTCCCGGAGGACAGGGGAGAGAGAACGGAATGCGAATCATTTTTGTACGCCACGGGGAGCCGGACTACGCGCGGGACTG
>CAMNCR010000095.1 GCA_946534455.1 uncultured Clostridia bacterium
AAAACGACAGGAAGGATAATAGCTCAAGGGGTCTGCCGCTCGGCCTGTGCATCGGAATTGCGATCGGAACAGCGATTGGCGCAGCAACGCAAAACATGGGAACATGGATGCCCATCGGGATCTCTGTGGGGCTGTGCCTGGGCCTTGTGCTGGGTCGTCAAAAACCCGACGATCCCGATGATCCCGAAGATCCCGAAGATCCCGAAGATCCCGAAGATCCGGCGAACGATCAGCAGTAGACATCCGGTTTTCCGTTTTTCCGGCTGAGACAATCTTTTTGATGGACATGAGCAGACGACCCTCGGGAGGGGCGGAGGTGGGAACATGAAGAAGTACATGATGCCGATCATCATGCTGCTTGTCTTTGAAACGGTCGCAATAACCCTATGGCTGACAAAGGACAACCTGTTTTATCTGCTCAATTTCAGCTACATCGGCCTGTCCGTTTCGCTGGGCGTCTTCCTGTTTATCCGAAAATACAGGTATGCCAGGCGCGTGGTTCAGCTGCTGGTCGGGCTGTACATGCTGGTCTATCTCGGATTGATCTGCAATGAAAATATGCAGATCGAAGGCTTCTGGTATTATCTGTTTACCGGCGTGTTTGAGGCGGCCACCATCCATTATGCGGTGGCCAAAATCTTCGGACCCCTGATCTTCGGGCGCGGATGGTGCGGATATGCCTGCTGGACGGCCATGGTGCTGGATTTCCTGCCTTTTAAGGTGCCGGAGCAGCCGCGGAGAAAGCTGGGGTGGATCCGGTATATCACCTTTGCGGCCTCGCTCCTCTTTGTGGCGGCCCTGTTCCTTGCGCATGCGGGGAACATGGAGAGAATCATGTTCTGGGCCTTTATCATTGGCAACGTTCTGTATTATGCGGCAGGGATCATCCTGGCCTTTGTCTTCCGGGATAACCGGGCTTTCTGCAAATACATCTGTCCGATTACGGTTTTTCTGAAGCCGATGAGTTATTTTTCCCTCATCCGTGTCAAATGCGACAGGGAGAAGTGCATCTCCTGCGGGAAATGCAAACGTGTCTGCCCGATGAACGTGGATGTGACGGACAATTCACGGAAACGTGAAAACGGAACGGAATGTATCCTGTGCATGGAGTGCGTCAGGAACTGTCCGAAAGGAGCCTTATGACAGCTTCCGATACGAATTTCAAGTGAATCAGCTGATGACAAATCAGGATCCGGTGAGGGGGTGAAGGCCATGCGGTTTCAGGAGTACGGACCGGAGCAGAAGGAAACGATCCTGTTGCTTCACGGCGGCGGATTGTCATGGTGGAACTATCGGGAGGCGGCAGAGCTGCTTCAGACAGAATACCACATCATTCTGCCCATTCTGGACGGACACGCCGGAAGCGATCGCCCCTTTACAACGATTGAAGAAAATGCCTCCGAGATCATTTCCTTTATCGATCAGCACATGAATGGCTCAGTGCTTCTGATCGGCGGCCTTTCGCTCGGCGGGCAGGTTTTGCTTGAAATGCTGTCACAGCGCAAAGACATCTGTTCCTGCGCGCTGGTCGAAAGCGCATCCGTCATTCCATCCAGGCTGACCCATGCGCTGATTGCTCCGACCTTCGGCCCCACCTACGGACTCATCAGAAACCGAAGCTTTGCCAGGATGCAGTTCCGGTCCCTGCACATGAAAAACGATCTTTTTGAAGAATATTACCGGGATACCTGCCGGATCCGGAAGCAGGACATGATCGCTTTTCTGAAAGCAAGCACGTCCTATACGCTGAAGGATGCCTTCAGCGAATCCGCTGCGGAGATCCATGTTTATGCCGGAGACAGGGAAACCGGATCGATCCGGCGCTCGGCACAAACCATCTGCAGAGTGCGCCCGGCCTGCAGGCTCCATTGGATGAGCGGCTTTCGGCATGGGGAATTTTCCATCCATCATGCGGACCGGTATTCGGACGCCCTGCGGCAAATCATCCGAAACCGCTGAATGCCGGCCTGCCGGGACGCTGAGGGAACGGAAATCGGGATGGGCCGGGGAGAAAAGCCGTGAAACGGAAGGCAGTCCAGGTGAACAGATATGAAGACCCGGAAGCACTTCGGGAATACTGTCAAGAGGATTTGGGAGGTTATCAATGAGCAAATATACTGATCTGGCCATGGAGCGCCGCAGTCAGTTCACTTCCGGGGGAAAACCGGCCTGGAACTGCTGCCAGTCCGTGGTGTCCGTATTTGCGCGGGATGCTGGATACGATGAGGATACCTGTATGAAGGCCGCCACCTATTTCCGCGGCGGGATGCAGATGGGTTCCGTCTGCGGCGCGGTGACTGGCAGCCTGCTGGCCCTGGGCCTGGCCGGCGTGGAGGATCCGCAGGCAGCCAATGACCTGATCCGGAAGGTCCGGGATCATCATCAGGGCATGATCAACTGCAGGGATCTGCTCCGAATCAACGCGGAAAACGGTGGAGAGAAAATGCCGCACTGCAACGCCATGATCCGCGAATGCATCGGATATGTGGAGGAGATCCTCCGGGAGAAGGGGAAGCTGTAAGCATGCCCGGAATCGCATCTGTCAACAGCGTTTTGCCGCCTGGATGAGGCGAAGAAGGCGACAGGAGCGGGGCGACGAAAGCCCTCTGCTATGGCGCTTCGTGCTTCGTACTCTTCCGCCATACGGGATTGGTGCGGATATGCGTCCAGGAGTACGGCAGCTCCGGGTTGCCGATGCGGGCCAGGAGCGTGTCCGCGGCCATGCGGCCAATATCAACGCTGGGGATCTGCACCGTAGTCAGCGCCGGATCCACCAGAGCCGATTGAGAAGTGCCGTCAAAGCCGGTGACCATGATGTCGTCGGGAATGGACAGGCCTTTTTTCTTGAGGGCGCTCATCAGATGGATAGCCAGATAGTCGTTGGCACAGATAAAGGCGTCAGGCAGCTCGGGCATATGGTTCATCTGATCGATCAGCCAGTCCGGTTCATTATAGGGAGAATCGTCCGGCGCAAGGATGCAAAGCCGCTCATCCAGCGGAAGACCCGCCTGCTCCATGCCCATCCGGAAGCCAAACCAGCGCTCATAAAAACTGCCGCAGTGGTTCCTGTCGCCCACAAAGCCGAGCCGGCGCGCCCCGAGGGCAATGAGCCGCTTCGTGACAATACTGATGCTGGCCACGTTCTCCATGGATACAAAGTCACAGGGGTACGGGCGGATGATGGCGTGCGCCGGGCTGTCGATCACAATGGTGGGCAGGTTCAGGCCGCAGATCATATTCAGATAGTCGCTGTCAAACAGCTCAATCGCCACGATACCCGCCATCTGCTCGGGAAAAAAGTGGGACGGCAGCTGTTTATTCCGCAGCTCTTCCGCGGAAATCTCAAACATGCGCAGGGTATAGCCCGCCCGGCAGATCTGATCGGTGAATGATGTGACGAAATAAGTGCCGAAATGATAATCCACAGGCATGTTGCTGGTGAGCAGCGCAATACTGCCGCCGCTTGGCCGTGGCTGAGCCGGCACTTCATCCGCCGGAAGCCCGTAGCCCAGCTCGCTGGCTTTCTGCAGGATCAAGGCGCGTGTGGAGGGCGGTACGGCGCCGCGGCTGTTGAACACCTTGGATACTGTATTCCTGGAGAGACCGCAGGCATCAGCGATATCCTGCATGGTAACCCGCTTGCTTGGCATGCTGCATTCTACCTTTCTGTTTTTCATATTGTAACACTGTAAAGCGAATCATGCAAGTTTACACAATGTAAATATCCATTACATGCCATAAGACTGAAACATGAATAATATGCGACATATCGACTAATTATCGTCCAGAATGCACATAGATGGCCATTTGATGTTGACAGACTGTAAATTATAATGTAAAATGCAAACAGTCGATGTAAACTTGCCTGGCTCCCTGCGTTCAGGGGCAATGGCACAATCAGCAAACTGGATTTCCAATATGTAAAGCAATGCCTGAACCCGCCGGTTCGAGGAAAGGAGGTCTGTCAGAATCGGCATCACTGTTTCCTGAGTCTTCACCAATCCTACTAAGGAGGGAAAACATGCAAGGCGCAAGCAAGGTCTCTGCCGCAGCGGTGCGGCAAAAACCGGAGAAGACGGACTGGGGAAAGAAACTGCGGAACTTTCAGGAGAACTGCCCGTATCTCCTGATGATCCTCCCCGCAATCCTGGTTGTCTTCCTGTTTAATTACCTGCCCATCTATGGCGTACTGATCGCTTTCCAGGATTTTATGCCCGGCGATCCGATCTTCTCCGCCGACACGATTTGGGTAGGCTTTGAGAACTTCACCCGTTTCTTCAACGATGTACAGTTCTGGCCCCTGATGAAGAACACCTTCCTGCTGTGCATCATCGGCTTTGTGATCGGCTTCCCGCTGCCTATCCTTGTGTCTCTTGCGCTGAACGCGCTGAAGCGCAAGAAGGCGGGAAAGGTTTTCCAGACGATCTATACCGCGCCGCATTTTATCTCGCTGGTCGTGCTGGTCGGTATGCTGCAGCTGTTCTTCGGCCGCTACGGTCTGGTCAATAATCTGGCAGCCAGTCTTGGCGCGGAACGCGTATCCTACTTCCTGGAGAGCTCCGCTTTCCGGCCTATGTACATCCTCTCCAGCAACTGGCAGGACTTCGGCTGGAGCGCGGTGATCTACATCGCGGCCCTGTCAAATGTCGACCCGGTGCAGCACGAGGCAGCCATGATCGATGGCGCGACCCGCTTCCAGCGGGTGCTGCATGTGGATATTCCCGCAATCATGCCCATGATCAGCGTGATGCTGATCATGTCCATCGGCGGCCTGATGGGGGTCGGTTATGAAAAGGCCCTGCTGATGCAGACCGACGGCAACCTGGCTGTCAGTGAGCTGATCGCGACCTACGTGTACAAGCGCGGTCTGACCGGCGTGCCGGATCAGGCGTACGCTACCGCGATCGGTCTGTTCAACTCCGTGATCAACGTGGTGCTGCTGATCATCGCCAACACGACATCCAAGCGCTTCTCCGAGAATTCGCTGTGGTAAGGAGGAATTAGAATATGACTGTCAGGAATCCTTCCATCAAGCCCCGGAACAATGCGCTGAAGGACACCCGGGGAGATAAGATTTTCTTCGTCATCAACGCCATCTTCCTGGGGCTGCTGGCGCTGATCATCCTGTACCCGCTGTACTTCATCGTGATCGCATCCTTCTCCGATCCGGACGCCGTGCTGGGAGGCCAGGTGGTGCTCGCTCCGGTGAACATCACCTTTGAAGGCTATGAGAAGGTGTTTCAGCGCCAGGATATCTGGAACGGCTACTGGAACACCATCTGGTATACCGTCGTCACCGTTGTCCTGGCTCTGGCGGTCACCATCCCTGCCGGCTGGGGCCTGAGCCGCAAGACGACCCCCGGCAAGAAGTTCTGGATGCTGTATTTCATCATCCCCATGTTCTTCGGCGGCGGCCTGATCCCGTTCTACAACGTGATGAGCGGCCTGAAGCTGATCAACTCTCCCTGGGCGGTGATCCTGCCGGCTATTATGTCGGTATGGAACCTGTTCATGACCAAGACCTTCTTTGAATCCTCCATTCCGGAAGGCATGCTGGAGGCAGCCCGCATCGACGGCGCGGGCAAATTCCGCACCTTCTTCTCGATCGTGCTGCCCCTGTCCAAGGCGATTATCGCCGTCATGGCGCTGTACTATGCCGTGGGTCAGTGGAACAGCTACTTCAACGCCATGATCTTCCTGCAGGATGAGAGCAAATATCCTCTGCAGCTGGTGCTGAAGGAGATTCTGATTGCTTCGGAGAGCACTGTGGGCGGCAGCGGTGAAACCATTCTGCAGCAGTACCGCCTGGCCAACCAGCTGAAGTATGTTTCCGTGATTGTCTCCAGCCTGCCGGTGCTCTGTCTGTATCCCTTCGTCCAGAAATACTTTGCTCAGGGCGTCATGATCGGCTCCCTGAAGGGCTAAAAGGAGAAATGTGAAATGAAAAATCTGAAAAAATGGCTGGCTCTGCTCATGCTGGTGGCGATGGTCTTCACCCTGACGGCCTGCGGAAGCAAGAACGACGCGCCTCAGGCTGCGGCCCCGACGGATGCGCCTGCCGCAGGGAGCAGCGAAAGTACGGCTGCGGAGCCTGCCGCGGAGGAAAAGGCCGAAGAGGCTGCGCCGGTCAGCGACCATCCGCTGAGCGCGACCTACGGTTTTCAGTGGATGGATCCCACCGCGCCGATCCTGAATGAGAAAGGTGCACAGGAGCTGTCCTTCCGGGTGTATTCCTCCAAGAACGCTTCCGCCCTGGATTACAACGATATGAAGATCATGGCGGATCTGTACGCGCAGACGAATGTGCAGGTCAACTGGGAGAACGTGTCCGAGTCCGTTTATTCCCAGCAGAAGAACCTGATCTTCGGCAACAAGGACAACCGGCCTGACGCCATCTACCACGCCGGCATGGGCGCGGGCGAAATCATCAAGTACGCCAAGCGCAAGGTGCTGGTGCCCATCAGCGATTATCTGGACTACATGCCCAACTTCAAAAAGCTGCTGGAGGAGCGCCCTGACATCAAGGCGCAGCTGCTCAATGTGGAGGATGGCAAAATTTACTCCCTGCCCCGCATCGAGGAAATGGGTCTGCTGCAGAGCCCGAACCTGCTTTTCCTGAACATCGCCTGGACGAAGGCGGCGATCGCTGACGGTGCCGTAGAAGGCCTGACTGAGGATCAGCTGAAGGACGGCCTGTCCCTGACCGCTGCCCAGATGGAGCAGATCCTGACCTACTTCCGGGATCATGACATGAACGGCAACGGAAAGACCGATGATGAGCGGCCTATGAACTTTGTGTACAACAACTGGCAGGGCAACCAGTGCGACCTGTACGGCATGTTCGGCCTGAACGACAACCTGGAGCACCGCGTGGTGGTGGATGAAAAGATCACCTACACTGTACAGGACGACCGCTTCAGGGATGCCACCAATTTTATAGCGAACTGGGTGGATCAGGGCCTGATCGACAAGGTGTCCTTCGAACAGAGCCAGGATAATTTCCTGGCCAACGGCAAGGGACTGGAGACCTACGGTGCCTTCTACTGGTGGGAGAGCGAGACGGTGGTCTCCAATCCGGAAAACTACATCGTTTGCAGCCCGCTGGTGGGCCCGAACGGCGATCAGACTATCTGCGTTTCCAATAACCCCGAAATCAGCACCGGTGAAGTGATCGTGTTCACCAGCTGCCAGTATCCCGAGGTGCTGCTGGCCTACTTTGACCGCTACTATGATCCTGTCATCTCCGCGCAGATCAACTACGGCCCCATCGGGATCGTGTATGAGGAGGAGCGGGACGACAAGGGCATGCTGGTGCAGAAGCCCCTGCCGGAAGGCGTGACCTCCGATGAGCTGAGACTGCAGAACGCACCGCTGGGCATCATCAACCTGGGTGAATACGCCTGGAACAACGTAGTGCACATGGAACCCCGCGCGCAGCTGCGTCTGGAACGCCTGCAGCTTTGCGCCAAGCCCTTCGTACCCGGGAACGTGAAGCCCTGCCCCAACCTGCAGTTTACCCTGGAAGAGCTGAACACCCTGAGCAACTATGAAACCAACCTGAACGACTATATCCGTACCAATTTGATTGCCTGGCTGATGAAGGGCGGCGTAAGCGACGACGCCTGGACCGCCTTCCAGAACGATCTGAACGGCAAAGTCAACCTGGCGGGGATCCAGAAGGTATATCAGGACGCCTATGACCGCTACACTGCGAAATAAAGGAGGGTGCTCTCATGAAAAAGTTGGGTAGAATCCTTTCCCTGCTGCTGGCTGTGTGCCTGCTGAACGTGCCTGTGTTCGCTTTTGCGGACGGTGAACCCACCCTGGACGGCGTCCACGACCAGAGCGTGATGGCCGGAACCGAATTCGACGCCCTGGCCGGCATCACCGCCACCGGCAGCGATGGCGGCGATCTGACGGGAATGATCATGGTGGAGTCCACCCCGACGCTGGACTTCAAGAACGGCAAAGCGACCCCTGAAAACCCCGGCGACTACGAGCTGGTGTATTCCGTGACCGACAGCAACGGCGTGACTGCGGAGGATTACGCCACCCTGACCGTCACCAAGAAGACCGGCGAGGAAGTGGTCTACAGGACCTTTGATTTCAGCACCGTGGAAGTGACCGACAATCACGGCTGGGAAGCCAGAATCGGCGAGGCTGCCCAGGCGGAGGCCGCCCTCAGGAACGGCGCGTATGTGATCGATATTCAAAACCCCGGCGAGGGCGACGGCGATGTGCAGCTGGCCAAGGCGGGCTACGCCCTGAAGGCGGCTGACTATAAGATCAAGATCTGGGCTAAGTCCACCAAGCCGACCTATGCCCACATCCTGGCCCGGAACGAAAATGCCGAAGGCTGGGAAACCTTCGGCGGCGCGTTCAACGTGCGCATCGAAGAAACCGTCAAACCCCTGGAGCTGAGCTTCACCTCTGCCGGTGAAGGCAGTGCCGAGCTGCTGCTCAACCTGGGCAGGATCACCCCGAACCCCGACAATGCCGAGGATACCACCCCCACGGATTTCACAGTGACCATCGACAAGATCGAGCTGTATGAAATCTCCGGCGAGGAGCACGAGGTGCCCGTCTATACCGCTGATTTGACGCAGAATGAAGGCGTGACCGCGGAAGCTGGCGACGGTGCCAGCGCCGGCGTTTCCTTTGCGGACGGCAAGGCCGTTGTCACCATCGACAGCTATGCCGGCGAGGGCGGCGGTGTGTGGAGCGTCAAGGCAAACATCGGCCTGGGCGATCTGACGATCGAGCAGGGCCAGAAGTACTATTACCGCTTCACCCTCAACGCGCAGAATGGCCAGGGCGGCGAAGCTCTGGTGGAGAGCGCAGCGCGCAGCTGGGAGTGCCGCGCCAACTTTAACGGCCTGAATGCGGCCGCCGGTGAAGACGTTGTGGTCTCCAGCGTATTTGTGGCCGAAGCCGATGTGGAGGATCCTGTGATCCGCCTGCAGATCGGCAACGCCCCGGAAGGCGCGGCCAGCAATGTGATTACCATCAGCGATGTGGAATTCGGCCGGATGGAAGGCGACAAGGAAA
>CAMNCR010000096.1 GCA_946534455.1 uncultured Clostridia bacterium
GCGGCTTCAAGCATCATACCTCCATCGGCGAGGGCCATGTGAAGGACGTGCTGAAGGAAGCCTTCACGACCTACCTGCACTATGACTGGGTGGAGATCGACGCATGAAAACAGCGGGCTTGGATATCGGCACCACCGGGTGCAAATGTACGGTCTTCGATGAGCAGGGCCGGAACCTGGGCAAGGCGTACCGGGATTATCCGGTGCGCCGCCGGGTCGGCGGTCACGAGATCGACCTTTCCACGGTGATGGACAGCGTGTATGCCGTGATCCGGGAAATGACGGCGCAGTATCCCGACATCGGGGGCGTCGGCGTCACCAGCTTCGGGGAAACCTTCGTCATGACCGACGAGCTGGGCACGCCCCTGCACACCGCCATGCTCTACACCGATCCGCGGGGCGCGGAGGAATGCGCCGCGCTGGTGGACCGGCTGGGCGCGGAAACCATCGCCCGGATCACGGGCCTGGCGCCCCATGAAATGTATTCCATCGCCAAGATCATGTGGATCCGGCGGCATCAGCCGGAGGTCTACCGGGCCGCCAGGCACATCTTCCTCATCGGGGACTATGTGATCTGGCATCTGACGGGGGAGGCCCGGATCGATTATTCCCTGGCGACCCGTTCCATGGCCTTTGACATCGGGAAGCTGGCCTGGAGCGACGCCATCCTGGACGCGGCGGAGGTGGACGCCTCCCTGCTCAGCCCCGTGGTGCCCACGGGCACCGTGGCGGGCTGCGTTTCCCGGGCGGCGGCGGAAAAGACGGGGCTGCGCGCCGACTGCCGGATCGTGATGATCAGCCATGACCAGGTCGCGGCGGCGGTGGGCGCCGGCGCCTTCGACGGGGAGACGGCGGTGGACGGCGCGGGCACGGTGGAGTGCCTGACGCCCATCTACGACCGCCTGCCGGATATTGACGTGATGCGCCGGGGATACTTCTCCGTGGTGCCCTATGTGATTCCCGGAAAGTATGTGGCCTACGCCTTTTCCTATACCGGCGGCGCGCTGATTCAGTGGTGCGTGAACACCCTGGCCGGGGCGGAGCAGGAGCAGGCCCGGCGGGAGGGCGTGTCCATTCACACCTGGCTGGAGCAGCACTATGAGGGGCAGGGGCCGACGGGCCTGCTGGTGCTCCCGCATTTCGCGGGGGCGGCCACGCCCTATATGGACACCGGCTCCCGGGGCGCGATCCTGGGGCTGAGCGTGGGCACCACGCTGCCGGAGATTTACCGGGCGTGCATGGAGGGCGTCGCCTATGAAATGCGGCTGAACTATGACGCCCTGGCCGATTCCGGCATCCATTTCACCCGGCTCCACGCCACCGGCGGCGGGGCCCGCTCCGGGGTCTGGACGCAGATGAAGGCGGATATGCTGAATCTGCCCATCGTTTCCCTCAAAACCTCCGACGCCGGCACGGTCGGCAGCGCGATGCTGACGGGCGTCGCCACCGGGGTCTTCCGGGATCTGGCGGAGGCGGCCCGGATCATGGTGCATCCGGGGGAAACCTTCGAGCCCGATCCTGTCCGGCATGAGCAGTATATGCAGGTTTATGAACGCTACAGAAAGGTCTATCAGTCGGTTCGGCCGCTGGTATAAGGAGGAGAAGAAGCATGCTGGTGAATCTGGTTGAAATTCTGAAACAGGCTGAGGAAAAGAAGTGCGCCGTGGGCGCCTTCAATACGCCGAATCTGGAGTGCATCACCGCGGTGCTGAACGCCGCCGAGCGGCTGAATGTGCCGGTCATCATCGCCCACGCGCAGCTCCATGAGCCCGTGGCGCCCCTGGCCGTCATCGGCCCGGTCATGGTGGAAAAGGCGAGGCAGGCGAAGGTGCCCGTGTGCGTGCACCTGGATCACTGCGAAACCCTGGACTACATGCAGCAGGCCCTGGACCTCGGCTTCACCGGGGCCATGTATGACGGCAGCCTCCTGCCCTATGAGGAGAATCTGGCCAACACCCGGAAGGCCGTCGCCATGGCCAGGCCGTATCACTGCGGCGTCGAGGCGGAGCTGGGCGCCCTGGCCTCCCGGGAGGGCGGCGAATCCGCCGGCAGCGGTCCGGTCTACACCGATCCGGAGCAGGCGGCGGTCTTCTGCCGGGAAACGGGCATCGATGCCCTGGCCCCCTCCTTCGGCACGGCCCACGGCATCTATAAATCCAAACCCGTCCTGGACCTGGAGCGGGTGCGGATCATCGCCGAAAAAACCGGGCTGCCCCTGGTCATGCACGGCGGCAGCGGGGTCAGCCCCGAGGATTACCGCACCGGCATCCGGAACGGCCTGCGCAAGATCAACTATTACAGCTATATGTCCCGGGCGGGCGTGACCGCCGTGAAGAACCTGCTGGCAGGGGAAGAGGTCACCTTCTTCCATGATCTGGCCCTGGCCGCCCAGCAGGCCATGGAGGCGGACGCGGAAAAGGCCATGCGGATTTTTGAGGGCTGAGACGGCCCCCGCGCGGCAGGAAACAGCAGAAACAGAAGAGCCGGATCCCGGGTTTCCCCGGAGTCCGGCTCGTTTTTTATGCGTCCTCGCAGCACACGCGCCCCGTGAAGGAGATTTCCTTTCCCGAGGGAAGCAGGAGGCGGCCCTCCGCTCCGTCTGGCAGGGTCACCTCGTATTGCCGGGCGCCCGCCCGGCGCAGGTAACGGAACTTTGAGCAGATGAAAACGATGGGCGGAGGCTTGCGGCGGGGGCGGCCCTGTGATATAGTTGTATCCATCGGACAGCACGTTGGGCGCGAAAAACGGCATAGAAACGGGGAGATGAATTCGGATGAGCCATGAGGAGCTGGCGGGCAGAATCGTCAAGGGCATTGAGGAATCCAGGGCCATGAACGGCACGCATATCTATGTCAGCATGCCGGACGCGGTTCAGATCGTGAAGATTCTGATGGGCGAGAAGGCGGAGGAGGTCCTCAGCCGCTCGGACGAGGGACACAAGCTGTTTTACTGCTCGGACTGCGGCCACAGCTTCTGGGCGGCGCCGAGGGAGGATCCCGAGTGCTTCGAAAAATGGCATTATCACGCGTGGTACGCGGAATGCCCGGGCTGCCACCGGGAGGTGCGGCAGACGGACCGGTACTGGCGATAGGACGGGGCCTTTCCGCTTCTCTCCCGGAGAAAACCGGGCGGGAAACGGAAGCCGGCGGAAAAATAGAGGCCGGTATCTTTCCAACCTTCTCCTGTATTCCGCCTCCCCGGGGTGATAGAATCATCCCGTGATCAGGAGGGAAACAGTCCCGGAGCTGATCGCGGAGACGGCCCGCTTCGGAGCCGTCCCGAGGACAGAGCGCTGAAAAAGGAGGAACGGAAAATGAAGAGCATTTTGGAAGAGGTTGCCGGCTATCGCCTGAAGGTGGAACGGGATGGAAAGGAAATCATCAACGTTCCGGGCATTCTCGCGCTCCCCGGCGTGCTCATCGCTCCGAAGATGAGCCTGGTCGGCACGGTCGCGGCCTCGCTCCTGGGTTGCAATATCCATCTGGAGAACGAGGAAGGCAAAACCGTGGATGTGGGCGGCGAAGTGAAGAAGGCGGCGGAAACGGTGGCGGAGGCGGCGGAGGAAACCGCCCGGTCCATCAAGGCGGAAATCGACCGGGTCTGGGACGACCTGTCCGCGGACGATCCCGAGGGCTGCCCCGAGGGGGAGGAGAACGCGGAGGAGGCCCAGCCGGAGGAGGCGCAGCCCGCGGAGGAAGCCCAGGAAGCGGAGGAAGCCCGGCCCGCGGAGTCCGGGGAGGCCTGCAATGAGGACATCCTGCAGGAGCTGCAGAACCGGGAGGACGACGGCGTTCCGACGATCCGGATCGATCCGGAGGATGCCGGAAAGGAATAAGGCGGAGACCGCGGAAGGGCGTCCGGCGAAGGAGGACCGCGGCGGAAGCCGCAGACGGAAAGGAGCGGAAACATGTTCAGGAAGCGCTGGATCCGGATCGCGGGAGCGATCCTGGTCCTCCTGTCGATCGCACTGCTGGTGTTTACGATTGTGTCCGTGGCCAACGGCATGGCGAAGGAGGG
>CAMNCR010000097.1 GCA_946534455.1 uncultured Clostridia bacterium
GTGCTGCTGGCCACCTACGCGGGAGAATCCCAGGGCAGCGCCATCGCGGACGTGCTTTTCGGCCGGGCCTGCCCCGGCGGCCACCTGTCCGAAACCTGGTTCTGGCGGGACAGCGACCTGCCGCCCCTCCGGGAATACGGCGTGCGGCCCTTCGACACGGCCACGGAGCGGGGACGGACATACCTGTACTACCTGGGGGACGTGCGGTATCCCTTCGGATACGGGCTTTCCTACACCACCTTCGCCTACGAGGCGTTCCGGATGGACCGGGAGGCCTACGACGCCAACGACACGCTGGAGATCAGCGTCCGGGTGCGGAACACCGGCGGGATGGCCGGGGCCGCGGTGCCGCAGCTGTATTTCCGGAAGGTGAGCCTGTACGACAACAAGCCGCTGCGGCAGCTGGCGGGGTTCCGGAAGGTGTTCCTGCAGCCGGGCGAGAGCCGGACGGTGACCTTCCGGGTGCCGGCGTGGGAGCTGAAATACTGGAACAGCTGGAGGAAACGGTTCGAGGTGGAGGAGGGGAGATACGCCTTCTGGATCGGCGAGAGCTGCGAGGACCGCGGCAGCACCGCGCCCCTGGAGGCGGAGATCCGCGGCAGCTGGCGGGCGCCGCTGTCGGCGGTGACGGTCCGGTGCGGACAGTCCATCCTCCGGCCCGGGGAGACCGCGGAGCTGCAGACGACGGCGACCCGGATGGACGCCAGCCACCTGGACGCGGCCGCGCTGCCCTTCGAATTCGAGTCCAGCGACGCGACGGTGATCCGGACGGAGGGCGGAAGGATCACGGCGCTGCGTCCGGGCGCGGTGCGGGTGACCGCGAGGCTGACCCTGGAGGGCGTGACCCGGGAGGCCGTGCTCGGCCTGTGCGTGGCGGAGGGCTGAGGGTCCGCGGCGGGAAAAAAGCGTTAACGATTTTTTCGATCCGGAGGGGCCGGGCGCCCCTCCGGCGGGGATAGAAGCGCCGGAAGGCCTTGAAAATGCACGTTCTGGCGAAAAATTGACCAGATAAAAAGAATTGAATATTTACAATTTTCGTCAATTGGAACAAAATAGGGGCAAAGATGGGTCAACTGAACAGCCATGAGGCGGTGCCGGAGGGGCGCCGCAATTCCGGTTCCCATGAGGCGAAACGTTTCGGAAATTTCGCCGGGAAACGGCATCTGCGGAAGGAGAGGTGAACAGAGCGTGTCCAGGGAGCATGCGATTCCTCAGAAAACATTCGGCCAGCCCACGGTCATCACCACCGCCGCGGTGGAGAACGGCCATGTGGACAAGTGCCTGGAGCTGCTGAACTTCCTGTATTCCGAAGAGGGCAGCGAGATCGTGAACTGGGGCGTTGAGGGCGTGTCCTACACGAAGGATGCCGACGGCAACCATATCTGGACCGAAGCGGTGACCAACGATCCCGACTATCCGATGTCCGACGCGGTGTTCAAGTATGCCCTGCCCACGCTGGGCGGCTGGCCGAAGGCCATGAGCTACGAAGCCTGGGGCTCCATGAACCTGCGCGTTGAGGATCAGATCATCACCCACAAGAACTACGCGGCCTGCGACAGTGGCCTGGACCTCCCCGGCTTCGCGCTGAACATGGAGGAGCAGGACACCTATTCCCGCATCATCACCGATGTGAACACGGCCGTTTCCGAGACCTACTGGAACGTGGTGACCGGCAAGAAGCCCATCGAGGAGCTGGACAGCCTGCTGGAGCTGGTCAAGAGCATGGGCGTGGCGGATGCCGTGGCGGCCTACCAGAGCGCCTATTCCCGGTACCTGGAGCGCTGATCCCCGGACAGGAAAACAGAGACAGAAAACCAAGCTGTGGGGCGCCCCTCGGGCGCCCCACAGTCCCATCCCGAAGAGCGGAGGATGAAACACATGATTGCCTTTGAAAAGATGAAATATCCCTATCCGTACATCCCGGCGGAAAAGCGCAGCGCCTTTCTGCCAGAACACAACATCTGTTCCATCTCTCCCTCCGAGGAGCATGCCGACGACTTCATCACGGGCAACGGCGCGCTGCGGGTGCAGACCTCCGGCAGGCCCACCAGCGACGAGCATGCCTATACGCTGGAAACGCTGTACGAGCCGCTGTGGGAAAAGACGCCGCTGCCGCCGGACCTGCGGCCCTATCTGCCGCGGATCCGCCAGCTGCTGCTGGAGGGAAAGCCCGAGGAGACGGACGCCCTGATCGACGAGGCGCAGAAAAAGGCCGGCTTCGACAAATACATGAATTTTGACAACAAAATTCTGTATCCCACCGGCTCGCCGCGGCTGCACACCGCCTTCTGGCTGACCTTCACGCAGCCGGAGGGGGAGCGCACGGAGGACTATCTGCGCTGGCTGGACATGGACAGCGGGCTGATTACCGCCCGGTGGCGCAACGAGAAGGGGGAATTCCGGAGCGAAAGCTTCGCCGCCTGCGAGGGACAGGTGACCGTGGACCGGCTCACCGCGCCGAAGGGTCAGCTGGAGGTGGAGGTGGAGATCACCCTGCCGGGGAGGCCCTTCCGATACGGCAACATGGTGATGAAGCAGCCCTTTACCGGCAGCACGCATAAGCTGATCGTGTCCGATCACCTGATTTCCCTGGCCTGGGCCTACCGGCCGGAGTTCGGCAGGAAGGGCTATGTGGCGGCCATCCGCTTCATTCCCGAGGGCGGCCAGCTGACGGCCGGCGCGCGGAGCGTGAAGGTCAGCGGAGCGGACAGCCTGGTGGTGGTCAGCAAAATCGTCAAATTTGAAGGGAACTTCAGCTTCGAGTGCGCGGAGGCGGTCAACCGGGAGCTGATGGCGATGCGCGTGGACGTGGACGCGATGCTGGCGGCCAACCGGAGGATCGTGGGCGAAAAGATGGAGCGCTCCCGCATCCATCTGTGCACGCCGGCGGACCGGATGCTGTCCGGCGAGGAGCTGCTGGAGCGGACCCACAGCCGGAGCATGGTGGACCCGGCGCTGATGGAGAAGCTGTACGACATGGGCCGCTTCTTCCAGATCTACGAGACGGGCACCCTGCCGCCCATGATGGGGCAGCACAACATCAACACCAACCTGCAGGTCTGCGCGGGCAACAACACGGGCCTGTTCGAGGAGATGGACGTCTACTTCCGGTACTACGAGACGAAATTCGAGGACTTCCGCACCAACGCCCGGCTCCTGTTCGGCGCGCGGGGCCTGCTGGCCAGCGTGCACTGCGACCCGGATTCGGGACTGTACTATCATTTCTCGCGGACGTATCCGCACTACTGCTGGACCGGGTGCCTGGGGTGGATTTACAATGAGCTGTGGGGCTACTACCTGGTGACGGGGGACCGGGAATTCCTGCGCACGCGGGTGATTCCCGCCTACAAGGAGATGGCGCTGTTCTTTGAGGACTATGCCTGCGACCGGGGACCGGACGGCAAGGTGATCTTCTATCCGTCCTTCTCGCCGGAGGATCCGACGCCGAATCCCGGCTACGAAACGGTGACCTGCAGGAGCATCAACCCCACGCGGATCAACTCCGTGATGGACATCGCCATCTGCCGGGAGATTCTGACGAACCTGATCGACGGATGCCGGACGCTGGGCATCGAGGAAGAGAACATTCCTCACTGGGAGGCGCAGCTGGCGTCCCTGCCCACCTACCTGCTGGACCGGGAGGGCGGCCTGAAGGAATGGGCCTGGGCGGACATCGAGGAGAACTACAACCACCGCCATGTGTCGCATCACTACGACGTGTGGCCGGGACGCG
Organism: uncultured Clostridia bacterium; assembly: GCA_946534455.1. Lineage (GTDB taxonomy): Bacteria > Bacillota > Clostridia > Christensenellales > Aristaeellaceae > Aristaeella. The sequence goes on from CAMNCR010000097.1 coordinate 3,734, forward strand.
CGGTCACGCCGGAGACCGAGCCGGAGCTGACGCGGGCCATCATCATTTCCAACCGCAAGCGCGGGCAGCAGGACGATTCGGCCCACGGCATCATTCACCGCGCGTTGACCGCCATCCGGCTGAAGGATCTGGAGGAGGCGGAGCAGAACCTGAGCCAGCTGTTCAGCCACGGCTTCGTGCGCCGGACGCTGCAGACCAGCCACTTCCCCTACCGGGGCGTGTTCCCGGATCTGCAGGGCGCCGTGCCGGCGTTCCTGGTGGAGATGTGCGTGTTCAGCATGCCGGGGGTCGTCGAGTTCCTGCCGGCGATGCCGGAGTCCCTGATGGAGGGCTCGATTGACGGCGTGTGGCTGTACACGTTCGCGAAGCTGAATCATATGGAATGGAGCCGCGAGGGCGTGAAGGCGTCGCTGACCTCGAAGGAGGCGCAGACCCTGACGCTGCGCTGCCGCAGGCCCGGCAGCCGGATCACGGTCAATGGCCGGCCGGCGGACATGGACGGGGACCACGCGACGGTCGCCTTCGCCGCGGGGGAGACCGCGGAAATCGGCGTGACCTTCGCGCCCTGCTGCGCTTCGGCGGAAAGGAATCCGGAATGAAAAAAGCCAGGCTGACGCTGCATCCCTCCTTCCGGGTGGGGAGCATTTCTCCGCGCCTGTTCGGCGCGTTTCTGGAGCCCATCGGCTCCATGGTCAACGGCAGCATGTACAACCCGAAGCATCCCACGGCGGACGATCTGGGCTTCCGGCGGGATTTTATGGAGGGCCTGAAGGCGGCCGGGCTGCCCTGCGTGCGGCTGCCGGGCGGCAACTTCGTTTCCGGCTGGAACTGGAAGGACTCCATCGGCCCCCGGGAGCAGCGGAAGGCCCATGTGGACCTGGCCTGGTTCCAGTACATCGACAACGCGGTGGGCCATGATGAATACCTGCAGTGGGCGGAGCGCACGGGGACGGAGCCCATGTACACCGTGAACCTGGGCACGGGCAGCCTGCAGGACGCGGTGGATGTGGTGGAATACACCAATTTCCGGGAGGGAACCTGGTGGTCCGATCTGCGGGCGCGCAACGGCCACCCCGCCCCCTACGGGGTCAAAATCTGGTATCTGGGAAACGAGATGGACGGCCCGTGGCAGATCGCCTCCTGGGAAAAGAAGCCGAGGGAATACGGCATTCTGGCCCACGAGGCCTCCAAGGCCATGAAGTTCACGGATTCGACGATCGAGACGGCGGTGTGCGTCTCCTCCTCGCCGTTCCTGAGCCACTATCCGGAATGGGAGCGGCAGGTGCTTGAGCAGTGCTACGAGACGGTGGACTACATTTCCATGCACCACTATCACTCGGCGCCGGTGGGCAACATTCCGGGGCTGCTGGCGGGATACCAGGCCTTCGAGAACTACATCCGCACGGAGATCAGCCTGTGCGACTACATGAAGACGCATCTGCGCTCCGGGCGGACGATGATGCTGTCGCTGGACGAATACGGCGCGATGATGCGCCCGGCGGGAAAGACCGCCTACGGCCAGAACGGCCGGGAGCACGCGCTGAACTTCTACAGCTTTGATCCGGCGCGGACGTTTGTGCGGCACGATCCGGACGACTGGAGCACCCGCCGGAGGCCGCCGGCCTCGGGAGAAATGCTGCGCACGCTGGGCACGATGAGCGTTCAGCTGACGATGCTGCGGCACGCGGACCGGATCCGGATCGGCTGCGCGACGGGCGGCCTGGGGGATCTGTGCGCGACCGACCGGGAGCATGCCTGGAAGGGCGCGTGCCACTATCCCTTCACGCAGATGATCCGCTGGGCGCGGGGAACGTCGCTGCTGCCGGCGGTGGAATGCGAAACCTACGACGTGGAGGGCTACGCGATCGACGAGATGAACCAGTATGCCGGGTTCGAAGGGGTGAGCTACATCCAGAGCGGAGCCGCCCTGAGCCCGGAGGAGGACGAGCTGACGGTCTTTGTGATCAACGCGGACTGGGAGGAGGCGCAGGAGCTGACGCTGGACGTGCGGGGCTTCGAGGGATGGCGCTTCCTGGGCCACAGCTGCCTGAGCGACCCGGATCCGGAGGCCCGCAACAGCTGGGAGAATCCCGGCCGACTGGTGCCGCGGGAGGTGCCCGAAACCCGGTTCGAAAAGGGCCTGTGCGCGGCAAGGCTGCCCAGCCTGTCCTGGAATGTGTTCCGATTTAGCCGAAAATGACGAATCTCCCGGGAAACCGGGAAGGAATTGGGGGCCAGACTGGCGAAGAACAGGAACAGAATGGGCAAAGAGGGGGAGCAGGATGGCCGCGACCATGAAGGATATCTCCCAGGCGACCGGCCTGGGGCTGGCAACGATCTCCAAGTACTTCAACGGGGGCAACGTGCGGGAGCGCAACCGCGTGCTGATCGAGGAGGCCTCCCGGCGGCTGCATTTCACGCCCAACGAGGTGGCCCGCAGCCTGAAAACCCATCGCACCCGGGCGGTGGGCGTCGTGATTCCCGAATTGAACAATGCGTTCATCACCTCGATCATCACGGCGATGGAGGATCCGCTCCGGCGGCAGAACTACGCGGTCATCGTGTGCGACTGCCGGAGCGATCCGGAGCGGGAGAAGGAGGCCGTGGACTTCCTGCTGAGCCGGCAGGTGGACGGCCTGATCAACATGGCGACGGACTACACGGGGCGGCACCTGCGGGCCGCGCTGAACGCGGGCATTCCGGTGGTGCTGGTGGACCGGCTGATTGCCGGGCTGGAGGGCCGGGTGAGCGCGGTGGTGATCGACAACGCCCGGGCCGCGGAAAG
>CAMNCR010000098.1 GCA_946534455.1 uncultured Clostridia bacterium
TGAGGAAGGGTACCGGTATTCTGACAAACTTCAGTTTTATGTGATGGATCTGAAGGCTGTTTCGGAAGCGGACGAGGAGGAACGGAAACGGGGCCTGGTTGAATGGGCAGAAGCGTTTTCGGCAAAGGATTGGGAACAGATTCAGAGGATTGATAATCCGGGTGTGAAGGAGGCGGCAAAGCAGATGCAGACGATTATGAGCTTACCTGAACAGCGGCAGATGATCTGGAGCCGCAAGATGGCCCAGATGGATTATGATACGCAGATGGACAGCGCAAAGAAAGCAGGGCGTGCGGAAGGGCGCGCGGAAGGCGTACTTGAAACGCTGGGAGGACTGGTGAAGGACGGGCTTCTGCCAGTTGCTGAAGCCGCCAGGCGCGCGAATATGTCTGTTGCGGATTTCGAAAAGGAAACCGGAATTACGACGATGTAATCGGACTGTGCAGGTAAAGGGAGAAGAAGATCGATGAAGACGGCTTCGGAGGAAGCCGGAAAAGCAGAACAAAAAACCGGAACCGCGCATGACGCGGTTCCGGTTGATGTACGCCTGGCAGGATTCGAACCTGTGACCTTCAGAGTCGGAGTCTGACACTCTATCCAACTGAGCTACAGGCGCTCAACAGGTGAAGTATAGCATGGGGGAAACAAAAAGTCAAATGTTTTTCCTGTACCTGGCCGGGAGGCGGGGCGACGCTGCGGTTCACGGTGAACACAGGCTGGTCGGGTTGGCTTGCGGATGAAGAGGGGTCGAGATGAGACAGCTCTGGTCGGCAGAGCCTCAGATCAGGCCCAGATGTCGCAGGGCGTTCCGGATGCCGTCGTCCTCGGGACGGTCGGTGACGAAGGCGCACTGCCGCTGCACCTCCTCCGGGGCGTTGCCCATGGCGACGCTGTGGGGCACATGGGTGAGCATGGGGAGATCGTTGGTGCTGTCGCCGAAGGCATAGCAGCTGGAGAGCGGGACATCCAGCTCCTGACGGACGCGCTCAATGCCCAGGGCCTTGGAGCAGGAGGCGGGGACGACCTCCCAGCCGGCGCCGCCCCGGTCGATGGCCTCATAGGGGTAGCCCGCTTCCCGGAGAGCGGAGATCATGCGCCGGATCGGGTCGGGGGATTCGGAGAAGGTGAACATCTTCACGGCGCGGAAGTCCGGATCGCCCGGACGGATTTCCCGGGAAATGCCCACGTTATCTGAAAAGGCGCGGAAGTGGCGGATGACCGGATAGGGCACGCCCTGGGGATCGAAGTACATGGCGGTGTCGCACTCATAGACGGCGGGGATGCCGCAGCGGTTGATGATCTCCCGGATGCGGAAGGAGTCCTCCGGCGCGTATTCCAGCGCCTGCAGGGTGCGGCCCTGGCAGAGGATGCGGGTGCCGCAGCCGAGAATCATGCCGTCCAGGGGAAGCGAATCCAGCCGGGGATCCAGATTGCAGAGGGTGCGCCCGGTGTTGAGAAAGATCCGGCATCCGTTGTCCCGGGCAGCCTGCAGGGCGGGCTGAACCGAGGCGGGCAGCAGATGGTGATCGTCGAACAGGGTGCCGTCGATATCAAAAAACAGGAGACGGATCATGCAGGATGCCTCTTTCCTTCCGTTGGGGGAGAGCGAATATTTCGCCTGGGGAATGTGTTCGCAGCGGGCGTGAGCTCGGGCCGATACCGCGGAACGCAAGCGTCGCGTATGTGGGCTCAGGCCAATGCCGCCGGAGGGCGTGCGCCGCAGGCGGGGAACAGTATAAACGAAAAGAGCGGAAAAGGGAAGGGCTGTTCTTTTCGTGTTCAACGGCTTGACGATGGAAACGGTTCGTGGTAGGTTATGGGCAGCGATGAAGGAGACACAGTAACATCCCGGGTTTCCCGTACAGAGAGCCGCCGGAAGGTGCGAGGCGGCCGGTGCCGGAATGTGAATTACCCTCCGGAGCGGCGAGCAGAATCCGCCCAGCGGGCGGCAGTAGGCGAGCCGGGTTCGCCCGTTACAGCGAGCGGGATCTGTCAGGATCCCTGAGGCTGCTCCGCAGGAGCGGCGAATTGAGGTGGTACCGCGGCTTTCGCCCTCAGCATCCGTATGGATGCTGAGGCTTTTTCTTTTCGGAGGAGGGCCGCCTCAGGGACTGGATTTTCATCAGAGAAAGGAAGCGGTTTCATGGATCTGGTCATCAAACTCGGCATGCTGGTGGTTTTCTTCGGTGTGATGGTGGGCGTCGGGCTGTACTGCCGCCGCCACGCGACCAATGTGGACGGCTTCGTACTCGGCGGGCGCAATGTGGGACCGTGGCTGACCGCCTTCGCCTACGGCACGTCCTATTTCTCCGCGGTGGTGTTCGTGGGATACGCGGGACAGTTTGGCTGGAAGTACGGCATCGCCTCCACCTGGATCGGCATTGCCAACGCCCTGCTGGGCTCCCTGCTGGCCTGGGCGGTGCTGGGGCGCAGAACCCGCATCATGACGCAGCATCTGCAGTCCAACACGATGCCGCAGTTCTTCGAGACCCGGTTTGACTCCAAGGGGCTGAAGGTGGTGGCCTCGGCAATCATCTTCATCTTCCTGATTCCCTATACCGCTTCCCTGTACAACGGCCTGAGCCGGCTGTTCGAGATGGCCTTCCATGTGGACTACGCGGTCTGCGTGATCATCATGGCGGTGCTGACGGCGGTGTACGTCATCGCGGGCGGATACATGGCCACGGCGGTCAACGACTTCATTCAGGGACTGATCATGCTGGTGGGCATCGTGGCGATCATCGCGGCGGTGCTGGGAAGCCGGGGCGGCTTTATGGCCTCGCTCAATCAGCTGGCCAGCGTTTCCGATCCGGCGGTTTCCGAGACGCCCGGAATCTTCAATTCCTTCTTCGGACCGGATCCGCTGAACCTGCTGGGCGTAATGATCCTGACCTCCCTGGGCACCTGGGGCCTGCCCCAGATGGTGCAGAAGTTCTACGCCATCAAGAGCGAGAAATCCATCACCAAGGGCATGATCGTTTCCACCTTCTTCGCGACGATCATCGCAGGCGGGTGCTACTTCCTGGGCGGCTTCGGCCGGCTGTTCGGGGATCAGGTGGACGTGGCCACGGCGGGCTTTGACGCGATCATTCCGGCGATGCTGTCCAACCTGTCCCCCTTCCTGATTGCGGTGGTGGTGATCCTGGTGCTCAGCGCCTCGATGTCCACGCTGTCCTCCCTGGTGCTGACCTCCTCCTCCACGCTGACGCTGGACTTCCTGAAGCCGGCGATGAAGAAGGAGATGGATGAGAAAAAGCAGCTGAGCATCATGCGGATTCTGATCGCGGTGTTCATCGCGATTTCCGCGGTGATCGCGATTTTCCAGTATCGCTCCGGCAGCGCGTTCATCGCGCAGATGATGGGCATCTCCTGGGGCGCGCTGGCGGGCGCGTTCCTGGCGCCGTTCCTGTACGGGCTGTACTGGAAGCGGACGACGAAGGCGGGCTGCGTGGTGAGCTTCGTATTCTCGACGGTGGTGATGATTCTGAACATTCTGGTGCGCGGCTCCTTCCCGGCGATCCTGCAGAGCCCGATCAACGCCGGCGCGTTCTGCATGCTGGCGGGGCTGGTGCTGGTGCCGCTGGTCAGCCTGGTGACTCCCTCTCCGGACCGGAAAAAGGTGGACGACATCTTCTCCTGCTATGACCGGAAGGTGGTCGTGCGGGCGAGGGATTCCATCGAGACGGAATAAGCCCGGAGATGAGCAAATGAAACCAAAGGAAGGATCCGCCGCGAAAAAAAGCGGCGGATCCTTCCCTCCTCGGGAGCAGGGAGGATGGTGAATCCGGCGGGAAAGCGGCCAAAATTCCCTTTGATTTTTTCGGGGAAAACCCCTTGCTTTTTCGAAGGCTGTGTGATAATATAGCGACGTTGTCGAAAGACAGCACGCTGATATAGCTCAGTCGGTAGAGCGCATCCTTGGTAAGGATGAGGTCGCCAGTTCGAATCTGGCTATCAGCTCCAGAAGCCCGGAGGACGTTGTATCAATGGTCTCCGGGTTTTCTTTTTTTCTGTTGTCAAAGAGGGGTAAAGACGATATAATATGGGCAACAAATCGACGAGACAGATGGAGGGAAATGAGATGCTGCAAGACGTTCTGGATACGGCAAAGGAAAAAATGAAGAAGTCCTGCGATGTGTACGAGCGGGAAATGATGAACGTGCGCGCGGGCCGGGCCAATCCGAAGCTGCTGGACCGGATCATGGTGGACTATTACGGGACGCCGACGCCGATTCCGCAGATCGGCAACGTATCTTCCCCCGAACCGCGGATGCTGATTATCGCGCCGTGGGAAGCGAAGCTGATTCCCCAGGTGGAAAAAGCCATTCAGAAGAGCGACCTGGGCCTGAACCCCTCCAACGACGGAAAGGTGATCCGGCTGATTTTCCCGGAGCTGAATGAAGAGCGCCGCCGGGATCTGACCAAGCTGGCCGCCAAGAGCGCGGAGGAGACCAAGGTGGCGATCCGCTCCATCCGGCGGGACGCGATTGAGCAGATCAAGAAGCTGAAGAAGAACAGCGAGATCACCGAGGACGATCAGCACGAGGCTGAGGACGATATGCAGAAGATCACGGACAAGGCGATCAAGGACGTGGACGCGATCTATGCACGGAAGGAAAAGGAAATTATGGAGGTATAAGGGGAGGACAGAATGTTTTTTGGAACAGACCTCCTTCGGACAGAAATATGACGCAGAACCCGCCCTTTGGCGGGTTTTGGCGCTATCAGGGAAAGGACAGGATATGGAAGCAAGGACGGCACTGCGGCTGATGCGGCAGGCGGGCAGGCCTGAACGGGAATCCGGCGGGCTGCCCCGGCACGTAGCCATCATCATGGACGGGAACGGACGCTGGGCGAAGAAGCACCGGCTGAGCGTCTCCCGGGGGCACCGGCAGGGAACGGAAACCCTGCGGGAGATCATCCGGCACACGGACGATCTGGGCATCGAGTGCCTGAGCCTGTATGCCTTTTCGACGGAAAACTGGAGCCGCTCCGACGAGGAAGTGGCGGCGCTGATGCAGCTGATTCTGGACTTCTTTGCCTCCGAAATTGATGAGCTGGATGAAAAGGGCGTGCGCATCCTGATTCTGGGAGAAAAGGGCCGGCTGCCGGAGGCGCAGCGCCGGGTGCTGCTGGAGGCGGAGGAGCGGACGCGGGAGAACACGGGGCTGCGGCTGAACATCGCCATCAACTACGGCGGGCGCGCGGAGCTGGCGCGGGCGGCGCGGGAGCTGGCGGAGGAGGTTCAGGCCGGGCGGCTGAAGCCCGAGGAGATCACGGAGGCGGCGCTCGGGGAGCATCTGTACACCCGGGGACAGCCGGACGTGGATCTGCTGATCCGGACGAGCGGAGAGATGCGGCTGAGCAACTTCCTGCTGTACCAGTGCGCCTACGCGGAATTTGTGTTCCCGGAAACGCTGTGGCCGGATTTCACGGTGGAGCAGTATGATAAGGCGCTGCAGGCGTTTGGAAAACGGGAAAGAAGGTACGGAGGAAGATAGGGGGAGAAGGGGGGCTTTCCGATCGCCCCCCTTAGACCCCCTTCGGGTTGGAATAATATAAAAGTGTTTTCTGTAGAGGGAAACAGAGGAGAAGACTGAATGAAACAACGGGTTATTACAGGGGTGCTGCTGGCACTGCTGCTGATTAT
>CAMNCR010000099.1 GCA_946534455.1 uncultured Clostridia bacterium
CCCGCGAAAGCGTTTCCTTCGGAACCCGGGACAAGGATTTCTCCAAGGAGCCCCTGTGCCTGAGCGGCCGGGGCGTGACCCGCGTCTTCCACACCGGGAAGGTGACCACGGTGGCCGTGGATCATGTGGACTTTGATTTTCACAAGGGCGAGCTGATTTCCATCGTGGGCGAGTCCGGCTCGGGAAAGACGACGCTTTCCAAGATGCTGCTGGGCCTGCTGGAACCGACGGAGGGGGAAATCATGTTCCAGGGGAAGCCCCGGGACATCTCCACCGGCGCGAAGAAGCGGGAATACTGGAAGGGCATTCAGGCCATTTTCCAGGATCCCTTCTCCAGCTACAACGTGTTCCACAAAATCGACTCGGTGCTGCTGGACTGCATTCACATGCGGGGCGGGAAAAACCTGCCGAAGGAAAAGAAGATCGAGATGATGACGGAGGCCTGCTCGTTCGTGAACCTGAAGTTCGCGGAGCTGACCAACAAGTATCCCTTCGAGCTGTCCGGCGGCCAGATGCAGCGGCTGATGATCGCCCGGATCTTCCTGCTCAAGCCCAACATCCTGCTGGCGGACGAGCCCACCTCCATGATCGACGCCTGCTCCCGGGCGACGATCCTGGACATGCTGCTGAAGCTGCGGGACGAAACCGGCATGACGGTGATTTTCATCACCCATGATATCGGCCTGGCCTACTATATTTCCGACAGCGTGTATATCATGGAGCACGGGAAATTCGTCGAGAGCGGCAGGCCGGACAAGGTCATGCTGGAGCCGGAGGCGCCCTATACCCGCCGGCTGATCAGCGACGTTCCCAAGATCCACGAGCCCTGGGATCTGTCCACGGTGGGCTAAATCAGAAAAGTTGAAGGAGAATCTATGGATATTCAAGCTTTGATTTCACAGATGACGCTGGAGGAGAAGGCGAGCCTGCTCTCCGGCGGAGACTTCTGGCATACCAAGGCCGTGGAGCGGCTGGGCATTCCGGCCACCATGGTCAGCGACGGGCCTCACGGGCTGCGCAAGCAGGACGACAAGGCGGACCATCTGGGGGTCAACGATTCCATTAAGGCGGTCTGCTTCCCCGCGGCCTGCGCGACCACGGCGTCCTTCGATCCGGAGCTGGTGCGGAAAATGGGCGAGGCCATCGGAGACAGCTGCCAGCATGAGAGGCTGTCCGTGGTGCTGGGCCCGGCCATCAACATCAAGCGCTCGCCGCTGTGCGGCCGCAACTTTGAATACTGCTCGGAGGATCCCTATCTGGCGGGCAAAATGGCCACGGCCTACATTCAGGGCGTGCAGAGCCGGAACGTGGGCGTCAGCGTGAAGCATTTCGCGCTGAACAACCAGGAGCACCGCCGCATGAGCTCCTCCTCCGACTGCGATGAGCGGACGATGCGGGAAATCTATTTCCCCGCCTTCGAGATGGCGGTGAAGGAGGCGCAGCCCTGGACGGTCATGTGCTCCTACAACCGGATCAACGGAACCTTCGCCTCCGAAAACCGCTGGCTGCTGACGGATGTGCTGCGGAAGGAATGGGGCTTCCAGGGCTATGTGATGTCGGACTGGGGCGCGGTGTCCAACCGCCCCGCCGGGGTGCACGCGGGCCTGGATCTGGAAATGCCGGCTTCCGGCGGCATCAACGACGCCAAGATCGTGGAGGCCGTCCGGGCGGGCACGCTGGATGAGAAGGACGTGGATCTGTGCTGCGAGCGGATTCTGAACATTGTCTACCGCTACACGGAGAACGCGAAGCCCGAGACCCCCTGGGATCAGGAGGCCCAGCACGCGCTGGCCGCGGACATCGCGGCGGAGTGCATGGTGCTGCTGAAGAACGAGAAGAACCTGCTGCCCCTGGCGAAGGACGAGCAGGTGGCCTTCATCGGCGAGTTCGCCGAGAAGCCCCGCTTCCAGGGCGGCGGCAGCTCCCACATCAACAGCTTCAAAACCACCAGCGCCCTGGAGGCCGCGAAGGAGGCCGGGCTGCAGGTGGTCTATGCCCGGGGCTACAGCGTGAAGGAGGATGCCGCCACGGAGGCGCAGATCGCCGAGGCGGTGGCGGCCGCGAAGGCGGCCCGCGTGGCGGTGGTGTTTGCCGGCCTGCCGGATGCCTATGAGTCCGAGGGATACGACCGGAAGAACATGGACATGCCCGCCTGCCAGAATCAGCTGATCGAGGCGGTGGCGGCGGCCAACCCGAACACGGTGGTGGTGCTGCACAACGGCGCGCCGGTGGCCATGCCCTGGATTGACCGGGTGGCGGCCGTGCTGGAGGCCTATCTGGGCGGCCAGGCGGTGGGCACCGCGACGGTCCGGGTGCTCTACGGCGACGTGAATCCCTCCGGCCATCTGGCGGAGAGCTTCCCGCTGAAGCTGCAGGACAATCCCTCCTATCTCTACTTCGGCGGCGACGCCCGGGCCACGGAATACCGGGAGGGTATCTTCGTGGGCTACCGGTACTATGATAAGAAGGACATGGAGGTGCTCTTCCCCTTCGGATACGGGCTGAGCTACACCACCTTCGAATACAGCAACCTGCGGCTGAGCGCGCAGGAAATCAGGGATACCGACGAGCTGACGGTGACCGTCACGGTGAAGAACACCGGCAGCCGGGCCGGCAAGGCCGTGGCCCAGCTGTATGTGGGCGACGTGGAGAGCGACGCGATCCGCCCCCTGCGGGAGCTGAAGGGCTTCACGAAGGTGGCGCTGGAGCCCGGCGAAAGCAGGGACGTCACCTTCACGCTGAACAAGCGGTCCTTTGCCAGCTGGAACGAAAAGATTCATGACTGGCATGTGGAGAGCGGCGATTTCACGATTCAGGTGGGCGCCTCCTCCCGGGAGCTGCCGCTGTGCGCGTGCGTGCGTGTGCAGTCCACCGTTCAGGTGCCCATGACCTACAGCGTGGACAGCATCTTCATGGACCTGATGGCGGACGAAAAGGCCAGGACGGTCTTCGAGCCGTTCTTCCGGAAGCTGCAGGAGGGCTTCGGCGGAGGCGAGGAGGAGAAGTCCGAGGCGGCGCAGGAAGCGGTGTCGGACGACATGGGCGCGGCCATGATGAACTACATGCCGCTGCGCGGCCTGATGAGCTTCAACGCGAATCCGGAGGTCATCCGGATGGTGGAGCAGCTGCTGGCGCAGCTGAACAGCTGACAGGGATTCCGCCTTCGGAAATCGCCTCAGCGGACAGGCCGCCCCGGGCGGCTGAGACTTTCAGAAACGGGGAGAAGGAACCGAAAACCGGTCCTTCTCCCTTTTTTCGTCCGGAAGGAAGGGCAATCCGGGGCAAAAAGCCGAAAAAAAACACAAAGGAACATTTTTTGTACGGACAAATACTGGACAGAAGCAGACGAAAGTGCTAAAATGTCAAGCGTCGGAAACGCAGCAAAATCATCCATGCCCCGAAAGCGGCAGGCGAGGCCTGACGGAAGCGGGAGCATGGCAGGTCTTTGTACCCGGTTTCCGGTTGTACGTACCTTTCATCCGGGCCTCGGAGGCGCTCCGGCGCATGATCAGGTCGATAACAGCGGGATTCGCTGTTGGAGAAAATCGCGGCCATGCCGCAGAACTGAAGGAGGATTTCCCCATGAAGAAACTTGTCGCTCTGATGCTGACAGCCGTCATGCTGCTGGGCATCGCCTCTGCCTTCGCGGAGGATATCACACTGAACCTGTGGACCATCGCTGTGGAAAGCGACGCCAGCTATGAAACCTTCACCAACGCGATCGCGGACTTCGAAGCTGCGCATCCTGGCGTGAAGATCAATCATGAGCCCACCCAGAACGAGCAGTACAAGATCAAGATCAAGGCTGCCATGTCCGCCGGAACCGACCTGCCCGATGTGTTCTTCACCTGGGGCATGGGCTTCCTGGGCGAATTCGTGAATGCCGGCCGCGTGCTGTGCCTGGACGAGTACTATGATGCCTACAAGGATGAGCTGCCCGAGAACATGACCGCGAACGCCTCCTACGACTACGAGGGCGGCAAGCTGTACGGCGTGCCCTACACCATGAGCGAAGTCGTGCTGTTCGCCAACATGGAGCTCCTGGCCTCCGTGGGCTATGATCATATCCCCACCACCATCGAAGAGATGAACGAGTGCTGCGACAAGCTGCTGGAAGCGGGCATCACCCCCTTCGGCGTGTCCGGCAAGGAACTCTGGTGCCTGTCTGAGTACCTCGAGCCCCTGATGATCAAGTCCGTGGGTACCGAGCGCCTGATCAAGATGTACAACGGCGAAGAGAGCTGGAACAACCCCGATGTCATCGCGGCTGTGGAAGCTTTCCAGAACATGGTGAACAAGAACTACTTCGATCCCAACGCCGCCGCGCTGGGCAACGACGAAGTGAAGACCAACTTCATCGCCGGCAAGTATGCCTTCTATCAGAACGGTTCCTGGAACTGCGGCGACATCGACGCCAGCGAGAATCCTGCGAAGTTCCAGGCGGGCCTGTTCCCCGTGCTGAATCCTGACAACGCTTCCCTGTACGAGCTGATCGGCGGCCCCAACAACACCCTGGCTGTGACCGCGACCACCGAGCACAAGGAAGAGGCCGTTGCCGCCGCCTTCGAGCTGGGCCGCGCCATGTCCGACGCGGACTACAAGAAGGGCGCCAACCTGCCCTGCTGGGCTCCCGATCCCGAAGCTCAGGTTTCCGACCTGGTGGCGTCCGTGGCGGACATCGCCGCGAAGGCTGAAGGCATGGTGCTGTTCGGAGACAACTTCCTGAGCGCGGACCAGGCCAACACCTATCTGGACTTCATCGGTCTGGCCTATGCCGGCGAAATCTCCCCCGAAGAGTTCGCTCAGGGCATGGACGATGCACTGTACAACAAGTAATTTCACTTTCAAAACTTGAACAGCCGGGAGACGGTTCCAGGAAGGGATAATTCCCCGAGAGGGGCCGTCTCCCTCGCTTTGTCGAAAGGGAGCCCGGAATATGAAGAGACCTTTATCCTACAAGCTGAACATTTTTCTGTTCCTGCTGCCCGCGCTGGTCCTTTTCCTCAGCATTCTGATCGCCCCGATCGTGATGTCGGCCTATTACAGCCTGACGGAGTGGAACGGCCTGGGCACGCCCGAGTTCATCGGATTCCAGAACTATGTGGAGCTGTTCACCAGCAAATCCATCAACATCATGCGGGCCCTGAAGAACGCCATGCTGCTGGCGCTGCTGTCCGTGTGCATTCAGCTTCCCTTCGCGCTGCTGCTGGCGCTGAAGCTGAGCCGGCACGTGAAGGGGGAGCGCTGGTACCTGGCGATTTATTTCATGCCCGTGCTGATCTCCTCCGTGGTCATCGGTCAGCTGTGGACAAAGATCTATAACCCCGAATACGGCGCCCTGAACATCTTCCTGCGCTCGGTGGGGCTGGACAGCTGGACCCGCATCTGGCTGGGGGACAAGAACGTGGCCTTCGGCGCCTGCCTGGTGCCGATTCTGTGGCAGTACGTGGGGTATCACATGCTGCTTATGTATGCCGGCATCAAGGGCATGCCCGCCGACCTCAATGAGGCGGCGATGCTGGACGGCTGCACGCCGGCCCAGGTCAGCTGGTACATCACGATCCCCTACATCCGGCCGATTCTCCGGGTCAGCGTGATTTTCGCCGTCACCGGATCGCTGAAATCCTTCGATATGATCTACGTGCTGACCAACGGCGGACCGAACCACGCCACCGAGCTGCCCAGCACGCTGATGATCAATCTGCTGTTCCTGCGGAACAGATACGGCATGGGCTCCACCATCGCGGTCATGCTGATTGTGCTGTGCTTCTTCTTTGCCATGCTGATCAACTTTGCGTTCAAGGAGGAGAAGTAAGATGAGTGCAAGCAGAGCTAAAGTGAATCAGGCGGATATACCGGTGGCGCAGCAGCACCGCTTCAAATGGACGGATGTGCTGGTGCAGCTCGGGCTGATCCTCTGGGCGGCCATCTGCCTCTTCCCGGTGTACTGGATGTTCACCTTCTCCCTGAAGAACAATGAGGAGATCTTCGGCGCCAATGTCATGGGCCTGCCGCAGAACTGGCTGTGGCAGAACTACAGCCGGGCCCTGAACGTGGGCAACATGGGGCAGTATTTCCTGAACAGCCTGATCGTGACCATCACGTCCATCCTCTTCGTGCTGATTGCCGCCATCATGGCGACCTACGCCATGACCCGGCTGCAGTGGAAGGGCCGGAAGCGGATGAACAGCTTCTTCATGCTGGGCCTGACGATCCCGATTCACGCGGCCATCGTTCCGCTGTATACGACGCTGTCCCGGGCGGGCATGCTGAATTCCTACTGGGCGCTGATCATTCCGTACTCCGCGTTCTCGCTGAGCATGGGCATTCTGATCAGCATCGGCTTCATGGGCGATATCCCCTACGATCTGGACGAGGCCGCCTTCCTGGACGGCTGCGGCGTCTGGGGGATCTTCTTCCGGGTCATCGCGCCGCTGATGCTGCCGGCCGTTTCCACCGTCGGCATCTACACCTTCCTGCAATGCTGGAACGAGCTGATGTTCGCCACGGTGTTCATCAGCAAGGAAGCCTACAAGACGCTGCCGGTCGGCATCCAGGGCCTGAGCGGCCAGTATACCACCGAGTGGGGCCCCATCGGCGCGGCCCTGGCGATGGCGACCATCCCGACGCTGATCGTCTACATCTTCCTGAGCAAGCAGATTCAGGAGAGCTTCATCGCCGGAGCGGTCAAGGGATAAGAACAGTCAACCGGAAAGACGGGAGCACGCGATCCGCGCTCCCGTTTTTCCGCGCGGAGGAGAATGGAGGAGACGGGTCATGCGGAGCATGAGAAAACGGATGGCGGCGCTTCTGCTGGCGGCGGCGCTGTGCCTGGCGTGCAGCCTGGGCGCGCTGGCGGAAAAGGACATGCCGCTGCTGGGCAGCTGGGCCTTCGGCCATGAACCGGAGACGGTCGTGCTGCAGGTGTCGGAGGACGGAACGGCCTCCTATCTGGGAGAGGCGTACACCTGGGAAAAGGAGGAGGACGGCCGGATCCTCCTGAAGGACGCGGAGGGCGGAGAGCTGCCCCTGCGGTACATGGTGGGGGAGGATCAGACGGTGCTCTACCGCCGGACGGTCTATCACCGCGGCAAGGACGTCGAGGGTCAGGGCGGCCTGATCGGCATCTGGGAGGGCGAGGACGACGGCAGCAGCTTCGTCTTCACGCCCGCGGGATACTTCCTGGAGGATAATACCTTTTCCGGGAATTTCATGATCGATGAGGCGCAGGGCACCTTCCTGCTGCACTACGGGGACCTGTTCGCGGATACGCTGTGCTATTTTTCCGTGGATGAGAACGATCTGCTGACCGTGGAGTATCCCTGGCCCATCACCGCGTGGGCGGAGAAATGAAAAACACGGAAAAAACAAAATGGTAGACAAGCGGACAGAAGTGTGGTAAGATGCACCCATCGGAAAGGGTATGTTTCAGTTTAGGTCGGCAGGAGGGCTCTTTTTGGGTGTCTTCGGAATGTCGGCCGCTCTGTCTGTCTCCTGAGCGGGATGATACCCGTCTGAGAAAAGCGACTTTGTCGCCATTTTATGAAGGAGGGTTCCCTTTATGAAGAAACTGGTTGCTCTGGCTCTCACGCTGGCGCTCGTTCTGATGAGCGTCGGTGCCCTGGCGGATCTGGTTATCTGCCAGAACAAGGTTGAAATCACCACCCAGATGGAAGCCTATGCCAAGCTGTATGAAGAAAAGACCGGCGTTCCGGTGAAGGTCATCACAGGCGGAGGATCTTCCGACTACAACACCGTGCTGAAGGCTGAAATGCAGTCCGGCCGCGAGCCTGACATCTGGGTCATCGAAGGCCCCAGCTCCTATGAGCTCTGGAAGGACAAGATTGCCGATCAGGCCGGCGCGGACTGGGTGCAGTACACCGCGGCCGCCTACATGGACGGCGACAAGGTCGTTGGCTTCCCCGTGGCTGTGGAAGGCTACGGCATGGCCTACAACAAGAACATCCTGGACAAGGCCGGGATCGATCCCGCGACCCTGACCAACTACGACGCCTATGCTGCGGCTTTCGAGAAGCTGGACAGCATGAAGGATGAGCTGGGCCTGGATATGGTCGTTTCCATGGTCGCCGGCACCGTGCCCGGCATGACCTGGGTGACCGGCCTGCACAACTTCAACGTGTATCTGACCGTGGGCAACGAGCGGAACGACACCACCTACATCGACCAGGTGCTGGCCGGCAAGGTGGACCCCGAGCGTTTCCATCAGTACTGCCAGTATGTGGCGCTGCTGTTCAAGTACAGCGATCCCGACATGCTGATCAACGGCACCCAGGACAGCCAGCTGGCTGCCTTCGCCAACGGAAAGGCTGCCTTCTATCATCAGGGCAACTGGATGGATCCCAGCCTGGTCGCGCTGAATCCTGATTTCGAAATCGCCTACGCGCCCCATGCCTTCCTGCATGAGGACACCGACGGCATCCTGGTCAATCCTCCGTCCTGGTACGTGGTCAACGAGAACGGCAACAAGGACGAAGCCATTGCCTATCTGAACTACCTGGCCACCTCTGAGGACGGCGCGAACTACATGGTCAACGAAGCGGCCATGGTGCCCGCCTTCACCAACGTGACTCTGGCTCCCGCCACGCCCCTGTCCAAGAGCGTCATGGAGTGGAACGCCGCCGGCAAGACCTATGACTGGCAGCAGTACAAGCTCCCGGACGGCTTCGGCATGGGCACCCTGGGCCCGATCTACGAGCTGCTGGCCTCCGGCGCCATCGATGTGGACGCCTTCGAAGCCATGATGATCGAAGCCATCGCGGGTATCGCCAAGTAATTCAATCCCGTATCTTTCCGGGGACGGCTTTCGGAGGTTCCACTCTGGAGCCGTCCCCTTTTTGCTTCATGAAAAACCTGTCAAAAAAAGGGCCAGAAGGCCCTCTGGGAGGATATGTCCATGTCCAGCAAGCAAAAGCGGAAGCTGACAGAATTTCTGTTTCTTCTGCCCACGCTGATCGCCTTTGTGATGGTGATCATCATCCCCTTCATTTACGGTATCTATTATTCCTTTACGGACTGGCAGGGAACCGGCGCGGCGACCAAAAATGTCGGCTTTGACAACTACGCCGTGATCTTTCAGGACGCGGGCTTCCTGCATTCCTTTCTGATCACGCTGCTGTTCACCGTGCTGAATGTGATCACGGTCAACGTGGTGGCGTTCGTGATTTCCCTGCTGGTCACCAGTGAAATCCGCGGCAGGAACGTATACCGGGCAGGCTTCTTCGTGCCGAACCTGATCGGCGGTATCGTGCTGGGCCTGGTCTGGCAGTTCATCTTTTCCAACATTCTGCCCTCCATCGGCCAGTCCCTGGGCTGGAGCGCGCTCAGCAAGTCGCTGCTGACCAACAAGGATACCGTCATGGGAACCATGGTCACGGTGAACACCTGGCAGTATGCCGGCTATATCATGCTGATCTATGTCGCCTCCATTCAGGGCATTTCCAAGTCCGTGCTGGAGGCGGCCGAGGTGGACGGTGCGCGCTACTGGACGCGGATCACGAAAATTCAGATTCCGCTGATGGCCAACGCCTTCACCATCTCCCTGTTCCTGACCCTCACCAATTCCTTCAAGATGTACGACGTGAACGTGGCGCTGACCAACGGCGGCCCCGTGGGGATGTTCATGGGCAAGCCGGTGCAGGCCTCCGAGCTGCTGGCGCTGAACATCTATCAGACCGCCTTCAAGTACAACAACATGGCGCAGGGCCAGGCCAAAGCGGTGATCTTCTTCGTTGTGCTGACCATCTTCTCGATCATTCAGGTGTCCTACAACAAGTCGAAGGAGGTTGAAGCATAATGGCAAAGCAAGCTGCGGCCCCCATCGAAAGAATGGCCGGTTCCAAGCCTCACAAGGGCCGGCGGATCGCGCTGGAGATTGTGACGTTCCTGCTGTTCGTGCTGTTCATGATGCCGTTCATCATCGTCATCTTCAACTCCATGCGTACCAACGCGGATATCATCAATCAGCCCGTGGGCCTGCCGACGAGCCTCGGCCAGTTCTGGACGAACATCACGGAGATCTGGAACAATCCGACCTTCAACTTCCTGTCCGCGCTGCGGGATTCCGTGATCATCACGGTGCTGTCCCTGGCGGTGATCTCCATCTTCTCCTCCATGGCGGCCTGGGTGCTGGTGCGGAACAAGACGCGCTGGTCCAACCTCATTTTCCTGGGCTATGTCGCCGCCATGGTGATTCCCTTCCAGGTGGTCATGTTCCCCCTGCTGACCTGGTTCCGCACGGTGGGCAACTTCCTGGGCATCCCCATGCTGCGGTCCTATCAGGGCATCATCTTTGCCTATCTGGGCTTCGGTGAAGCCATGTCGATCTTCATCTTCCACGGCTTCATCAAGGGCGTTCCGCTGGAGCTGGAGGAGGCCGCGGATATCGACGGCTGCTCCCGGGCGGGCACCTTCTTCCGGATCGTGCTGCCGCTGCTGCAGCCCGTGTTCGTGACGGTGCTGGTGCTCAACGGCCTGTGGATCTGGAACGACTATCTGCTGCCCCTGCTGGTGCTGGGCTCCAGCGGCACCATCCGGACGATTCCGCTGGCGGTGCAGGGCTTCAACGGTGCCTATGTCAAGCAGTGGCACCTGATCATGACCTCCACGCTGCTGGCCATGCTGCCGATCATCATTCTCTATCTGTTTGCGCAGAAGTATATTGTCCAGGGCATGGTGGACGGTTCCATCAAATAATCAGATCATGCGGCACGGCAGGCTGGAGGCGGCCTGCCGTGCCTTTATGGAGGAACAGCAATGAATCAGGAAAAAAGAACCTGGTGGAAAGAGGCGGTCGTATATCAGATCTATCCCCGCAGCTTCGCGGACTCCAACGGGGACGGCATCGGGGATCTGAAGGGCATTACGGCGCATCTGGACTATCTGAAGAATCTGGGCATCGACGTCATCTGGGTTTCCCCGGTGTACGCCTCGCCCAACCATGATAACGGCTACGATATTTCCGATTACCGGGCCATCATGAAGGAATTCGGCACCATGGAGGATTTTGACGAGATGCTGCGGGAGATCCATGCCCGGGGCATGAAGCTGGTGATGGATCTGGTGGCCAACCATTCCTCCGATGAGCATGCCTGGTTCATCGAAAGCCGGAAGGGAAAGGACAATCCCTACCGGGATTACTATATCTGGCAGGACGGCAAAAACGGCAATCCGCCCAACAACTGGGGCTCCTGCTTCTCCGGCTCCGCCTGGGAATGGGATGAAGCCAGCGGCCAGTACTACCTGCATCTGTTCACGAAGGAGCAGCCGGATCTGAACTGGGCGAACCCGAAGGTCCGGGAGGGCGTCTATGACATGATGCGCTGGTGGTGCGACAAGGGCGTGGACGGCTGGCGGATGGATGTCATCGGCATGATCGGCAAGGAAAACTTTGACGACGGCGCGGTGGCGCCCGGCGCGCTCTACGGCAGCTTTGAAAAATCCTGCATGCACACGGAGACCACCCATCGCTATCTGCGGGAGATGCGGCGGGAGGTGCTGGACCGCTACGATCTGCTGACCGTCGGCGAGGCGGGCGGCACCACGGAAAGCGCCATCCGCTACGCCAATGAGGACGGGTCCGAGCTGGACATGATCTTCTCCTTTGAGCACAACGACGGGCTGAACGACGGCACGGAGCTGGGAAAATGGAGCGACCACGGAGCGCCGCTGGCGGACGTGCGCCGGCCCATGAACCGCTGGCAGACCGCGCTGCAGGGCAGGGCCTGGAATACGGTGTACCTGGGCAACCATGACCAGCCCCGGCAGGTCAGCCGCTACGGCAATGACAGCGAGCTCTTCCGCGCCCGCAGCGCCAAGATGCTGGCGACGCTGATCCACATGATGCGCGGAACGCCCTATGTCTATCAGGGCGAGGAGCTGGGCATGACGAACATCTACTTCACCGATGTCAGCCAGTATGACGATGTGGAGGTTCACAACGCCTGGAAGCAGTGGGTGGAAACCGGCCGGGTGGACGGACAGGACATGCTGCGCTACTTCGCCCGCATTGCCCGGGACAATGCCCGGACGCCCATGCAGTGGAACACGGAGAAGAACGCCGGCTTCACCACCGGCACCCCGTGGCTGCCGGTGAACCGCAACTATCTGCTGATCAACGCGGAGGACGAGGTGCGGGACCCGGACAGCGTCTATCACTATTACCGGAAGCTCATCGAGCTGCGGCACAGCCATGATATCATCGTCTACGGCTCCTTCATCCCCCTGCTGGAGGAGGATCCCAACGTCTACGCCTACGCGCGGGAGCTGGACGGGGAGCGGCTGGTCGTCATGCTGAACTGGACGGATCACAAGGTGCCCTGCACCCTGGCGGAGGAGGAAGGCGGGGAGGAGCTCATCTCCAACTATCCCAGCCATCAGGCCGGGATCCTGCAGCCCTATGAGGCCCGCGTGCTGCTGCGCCGGAAGGCATAAGGCCTTCCGCGCGCTTCAGCGGGGCTCAGCGGAAGAAGATGAAAGAACCGGAAACTGCCAGACGGGGCATGGACTGCGTATATCCATATGGAGACATCATTCTGAAGGAGGATGACAGCGGTGGAACAGAAGAACAACGTACAGGAGCTGAGTCTGGACGAAATGGACAAGGTTTCCGGCGGAGCCGTCTTCGAGCCCAGGACCGGCGTATGGGAGCTGATCGATGACAGAACCGGGAATGTGATTGGAACCTTTACCAGCATGGATGCGCTGACGGAAGCCATCGATCAGACAGAGCAGAGCGCCCGGGTCATCGACTTGGCTGAGCTCCAGAAAATGAGGGGCCAGGGCCAATGAAGCCGCCTGGATATCCGTTCACACATTTCAGCTTGTTCCTGCTGCAGGGCCTGATCCTGATCGGTTGAACAGCAAAACGGAGCTTTCTTCCACCTCCTCAGGGGTCGAAAGCTCCGTTTTTTTTTGCAGCGGCTTC
>CAMNCR010000100.1 GCA_946534455.1 uncultured Clostridia bacterium
TGGAAGCCGCCGGATACGGCGCTGCGCTGAAGGGCGCTGCGCAGAAGGGCGCCTCCGGGGGCTCCCCGGCCTGGGCGGACGCGGAGGCGCTGAAGGATCATGAAACGCCCCGGCTGAAGAAGCGGCTGCTGCTTTCGGTTCCGCTTCTGCTGATTCTGATGTATTTCTCCATGGGCCACGGGATGTGGGGCTGGCCCGCGCCCGCGGCCTTCAACAATCATGTGTTCCTCGGGCTTTTTGAGCTGCTGCTGGCCGTGGCCGTCATGATCATCAACGGGAAATTCTTTACCTCCGGCTTTTCCTCCCTGCTGCACGGCGCTCCCAATATGGATACCCTGGTGGCTCTCGGCTCCGGAGCCTCCTTTCTGTATTCCCTGGCGGAGCTGTTTCTCATGATTCTCGCCCAGGGAGAGGGCGACCATGGCACCGTGATGAAGTACGGCATGAACCTGTACTTTGAATCCGCGGCCATGATTCCCACGCTGATCACCGTCGGAAAGATGCTGGAGGCCCTGTCCAAGGGCCGCACCACGGACGCGCTGAAAAGCCTGATGAAGCTGGCGCCGAAGACCGCCGTCGTCCTGCGGGACGGGGCGGAGCGGGAGGTCGGCATCGAAGAGGTCCTTCCGGGGGATGTGTTTGTGGTTCGCCCCGGGGAACAGATTCCGGTGGACGGCGTCATTCTCAGGGGCATGACGGCCGTCAACGAATCCGCGCTGACCGGGGAAAGCATCCCGGTGGATAAGGCCGAGGGGGATCCTGTTTCCGCCGCGACGATCAATCAGCAGGGATACATCGAGTGCCGGGCGACCCGCGTCGGAGAGGATACGACGCTGGCGCAGATCATCCGGACCGTGTCCGACGCCGCCGCGACCAAGGCGCCCCTCGCCCGGGTGGCGGACCGGGTGTCCGGCATCTTCGTGCCGGCGGTCATGGGCCTGGCCCTGCTGACGACGGTCGGCTGGCTGATCGCGGGAAGGCCCTTCTCCTTCGCCATCGCCCGGGGCATTTCCGTGCTGGTCATCAGCTGCCCCTGCGCGCTGGGGCTTGCAACGCCCGTCGCCATTATGGTGGGCAGCGGCGTGGGGGCCAGAACGGGAATCCTCTTTAAAACCGCGTCTGCCCTGGAGGGCGCGGGCAGAACCCGGATCATCGCGCTGGATAAAACAGGCACGGTCACCGAGGGCCAGCCCCGCGTCACGGATGTGATCCCGCTGGGCGTGAGCCGGGAGCGGCTGCTGACGCTCGCGGCCTCGCTGGAGAAAAGCAGCGAGCATCCCCTGGCCAAGGCCGTCGCTGCGGAAGCCCAGGGCCTCCCCCTGCTCGGGGTCAGCGACTTCGAAGCCCTGCCGGGCCATGGTCTCCGCGCCAGCCTGGAGGGACAGGAGCTGCTGGGCGGAAGTCTGCAGTTTCTCGCCTCCAGAGGCCTGGTCAGCGAAGCGGTTTCCTCGCAGGCCAATGCCCTGTCGGAGGAGGGCAAGACGCCGCTTCTGTTTTCTCTGGGCGGGACGCTCATCGGCCTCATCGCGGTGGCCGATCCCATCCGGCAGGATTCCACCGAAGCCATCCGTGAGATGAAGAACATGGGCATCCGGGTCGTCATGCTGACCGGGGACAATGCGCGGACCGCCCGGGCCATCGGGCAGCAGGCCGGCGTGGATCATGTGGCGGCCGGCGTTCTGCCGGACGGGAAAGCGGAGATCATCCGTCAGCTCCGGCAGCTCGGAAAGACCACCATGGTGGGCGACGGGATCAACGATGCGCCCGCCCTCACCCTCGCCGATAACGGCATTGCCATCGGCGCCGGAACGGATGTGGCGATTGACGCGGCAGATATCGTCGTGATGAAAAGCCGGCTGACGGATGTATCGGCTGCCATCCGCCTGAGCCGGGCCACGATCCGGAACATCCATGAAAACCTGTTCTGGGCCTTCTTCTATAACGCCATCTGCATTCCGCTGGCCATGGGCCTGTACGGGATCGAAATGAAGCCCATGTACGGAGCGGCTGCCATGGCCCTCTCCAGCTTCTTCGTGTGCATGAACGCGCTGCGTCTGAACCTGCTCCGCCCCCACAGCCCGGATCATGACCGGAAAGCGCAGCCCCTTCCGGCGGAAGCGCTCGACGGGATCCTCGCCGTGCCGGCTCCCCGGGAGACGCCGGGAATGACCCGCGTGCTGAAGGTGGAGGGCATGATGTGCGAGCACTGCGAAGCCCGCGTGAAAAAGGCGCTGGAAGCGGTGCCCGGCGTAGTCTCCGCCTCCGCGGATCATACCGCGGGCACGGCCCGGGTCCGCCTCGCCTCTCCGGTGGACGACGCAGCGCTGCGCGAGGCCGTGGAGGCGCAGGATTACCGGGTGCTGGACGTGTTGACAGGTGAAAACGCTTCCTGATCCTCTCAGCCTGCTGATAAAAATGCCGGATGGCCTTTTCCTGGCCATCCGGCGTTTTCTGTCCCTACAGATACTGCTTCAGCCTCTCGAACACCGTCCGGTAAGCGGCCGCGTCAAAGTGGATTCCGTCCTCGGTATGCTCTTTCTGAAGGCTTCCATCGGCATCCCGGAGGCCGTCGTTCACATCGATGTAATGAAAGCCGAACTCGGCGGCCAGCTTTTCCACCATCCGGTTGGCCCGGCGGATGTTTTCATTGGTGCGCACGGCCAGGCCCGGGTTGCCCTGCGCCAGCGGTACGCTGCCGTTTACGGGATAATACGCCATCATGTACACAACGGTGTCCGGCAGCTTCTCCCGGATGATTTCGCAGATGCGGCGATAGTTTCCGGACAGGTGCGCAAACCAGTCCTCTCCGTCCGGCATCGGGCGGATATCGTTGGTGCCGATGTTGATAAACAGCTTCGACGGCTGCGGATCCAGCAGCACCGTTTCAATCCCGGCCAGGAATTC
>CAMNCR010000101.1 GCA_946534455.1 uncultured Clostridia bacterium
TTCCGGAAAAACCGGCTGATCCGCCGCAGCGAAAGCCCGGCCTTCCCGTCGTTGGTGACCGTCAGAATCAGATAGTTGTTCATGTTCACCCGGGCGATCACGGTGCGGCGCGCGTCCCGGTCCGCAAAGGCCCAGTCCTCCGGCAGCACATCCTCATTGTTCAGCAGCATGGGGCACTGAATGTAGAAGGACCAGGTTTCCGTGGGGTTCCGGGCCAGCACCGCCCCGTTGTCCTCCCCCATGGACATGTGCAGCCCGTCCCGCTCCAGGGTCAGCCCGTAGTAGGGCACGCCCTCCAGCTGCCGGAACACCTCCCCGTGGGTCACCGTCAGGGAGCCCAGGGGCGTGTAGTAATAATCGCTGCTTTCTCCCGGATAGTCCTCCGGGATCCAGGGATAGGTCGGGCTCACATAGCCGCTGCCGTTGATCACCAGGGCCGGCTTCTCGATCTGTCTGGCCATCTTCGCGGGCAGCTGGATATTCTTCCGCCACTCCGCGGTCGCCTTGCGGATCTGGCGCGCCGGCTCCCGGACCCAGATCTTGCTCAGGAAGCAGCGCACACCGTCGATCCGGAAGCGCTCCACCGAATAGATCAGGGTTTCCGATTCATAGCTGCGCACCTGCTTCCCGGAGAAATCATAGACCTCCACCGGCTCCCAGCCCACGATCTCCTCCTCCGCGCCGGCCAGGCTCCCCAGCAGGCTGAGCAGGCACAGACCCAGCGCGAAAATGCGCCTGAGCAGTTTCTTCTTCATCATCTTTCATCCAAAATCGTCAAAATCCTCGAAATCGCCGTCCTCCAGATCCGCCTCGTCCTCCCCGGGCGCTTCCTCCGCCGGCTCCTCCTCGCTCAGATAGGCCTTCAGAATCGCCCCGGTCCAGGTCGCGGCGGTTCCCGGCTCATAGTTCCGCAGCGTCCGGACAAAGAAGTCAAAGTACGCGTTGGAATACAGCGGAATTTCCATGGCGATGGAGGTTCTGTATTCCTGGAAAGCCACCCATTTCCGCACAAAGCCGAGCACATCCCCCGGCTCCGTCTCCCGCAGATCCCGGCTCAGCTCCATCATCCGGGCATCCGCGATGCCGTTCAGCCGGTCCCGCCCGGTTTCGTCATAATCCAGCAGCGGATCAAACACATCCGCGAAGTTGTTGCCCAGCAGGATCATGTCGCAGTCGCGGTCCGTCTGCCCCAGATAGCTGCGCTGCAGCTCCGGCATGCTGACCTCCTCCACGCGCAGCTCCGCGCCCACCCGGGCCAGATTTTCGCCAAAGGACCGCCGCAGCTCGGCGCCCATGCCGTTTCCCTCGGGATAGATCAGCTTCAGCTTCAGCGGGATCAGCGCCTCCCCGTCCCGCCGGCAGCGCAGCGCGTCCTGCCCGGGCACAAAGGGCTCTCCCGCCTCGTTCAGATTCCATCCGGCCTCCTCCAGCAGCCGCGCCGCCGCCTCCGGATCCGGATCATAGACCGTCAGCCCGTCCAGATGGACCGTCTCCCAGGCGGGGTCGTCCTCCGGCTTATAGGTCCCGTTGGCCATCAGATACATCCACTGTCCCAGGCCGTAATAGCCGTCCACCAGCAGGCCGTAGGGGCCCACGAAGCGCCCCACGGCCTCCTCCCGGTCCATGCAGTGCGCGATGGCCTGCCGGACCCGGACGTCCGCCGCCGGCCCCTTTTCCCCGCAGAAGCTGATGTAGGCCAGGCCGTTGCGGTTGTAGCTGGCCATGGCGATATCTCCCCCGGAGACCAGGGAAATGCCGCCGTCCACCTGGGAGGCGCGCAGGCACCGGACCACCAGATCCACGTCCCCCACGGTCAGATCCTGCATGACGGTGTCCGGATTCCGGACTGACACAGTCAGCTCCTCCAGCCGGGGCTGCTCCCCGTTTTCATCGCCCTTGTAGCTGGGATTGCGCGTCAGGCGGACCGCATCCCCGGTGTATTCGGCCAGCTGATAGGGTCCGGTGGTCCGGGTCGGATGGCTGATGTAGCCCGTTTCCGCGTTCAGCAGCGTCTCCCGCAGCGCGCGAGCGTCCAGCGTCCCCGAAAGGAAGGCGCCCTCTCCCTCGTCCCGCACCTCGCAGCCCGGGGCCAGCAGGGACGGAGACAGCGGATAGAAATTCAGGGAGTCCAGCTCGTAAAAGTAGGGACGGTACGCTTCGTCGATGGTGATGGAAAGGCTGTAGTCTCCCAGAATCCGCAGCCCGGACAGCACGGCCGTCTCTCCCCGCACGTAAGGCGCAAAGCCCTCGATCTGGGATTCCCGGATCCGGACGCCCGTCGCCTCCTCCAGCGCGCCGGAGGTCTGCAGCAGGATGCTGAAGGCATAGTCCGCCGCGGTGATGGGCGTTCCGTCGTTATAGGTCAGATCCTGGGCCAGGGCCAGCACGTAGGTCCGTCCGTCCTCCCGGACGGCGGCGCCGCTGACCACCCGGGAATCAAAATCATAGATGCCCTGTTCCCCGTTCCAGTACACCAGGCTGTATCCGTGAATCAGCCGTCGGACATCCAGATCGCTGGCGTTGTTGCCCATCAGGCCGGAAAAGAAATTCCCGGCAAACGGCGTCGTCGTCGCGATCCTCAGCCGCTGCTCCATGCCCGCCGGCCCCGCTCCGGCCTCCTCCGCCATCGCGGGACAGCAGCCCAGCAGCAGCGCCATCGCCAGCAGAAAAGCCACAGCCTTTTTCAGCCTCATCGGTGGATCCCCCCTATCCGGTTCTTTCCATATCAGTATACGGAAATCCGGGGCTGATTTCAAGAACCCCCCGGGAAAAGAACGGCGAAAAGGGCGCCGGAGGGGGGCACAAATTGCACACGCGTTTTCCTTGACGAAAGGGGGCGGAAAGACTATAATCTCCCTATCTGTGTTCGAAGGAGGAAACGATCGACATGAAATCCAATGGAAAGCGCGGCGGAAGCAAAACCGGTTCCATCGTCGCGCTGTGCATCGTGCTCGTAATCACGATCGCGCTTGGCGTGATCGGCGTGACCGGGCTCAGCCTGCCGCCCCGGGGCCTGTATAAGGTGCTCCCCTGGCTGCCCACCACCAACGCTGACAACTGGCCCGAATCCCTTCCCCTGGGTCTGGATCTTCGGGGCGGTATGTATGTCGAATATTCCGGCAAGGCGCCCGCCGGTTCTGAAGCGAACTTTGACGAGCTGCTGAACGGAACCATGACCATCATCACCAACCGCCTGGCCGACAAGGGCTACACCGAAGCCAACGTGCAGCGCATCGGGACCGACGGCATCCGCGTGGAAATCCCGGATGTGCAGGACGATTCCGTGCTGGACCTGATCGGCGCGGCCGCGAAGCTGGAGTTCCGCAATCCCGCCGGCGAGGTGTTCATGACCGGTGACATGGTCAAGACCGCCACCTACTATTATGCCGAGGGCGACCATCAGATCGCCTTCCAGCTGACGGACGAAGGCGCGAAGCTCTTCGGTGAGGTGACCGCCGCTTCCATCGGCAAGACCATCGCCATCGATCTGGACGGCGTGCAGCTGATTGCCCCCACCGTGCAGAGCGCCATCACCAACGGCAGCGGCGTCATCAACGGCCTGGGCACGGCGGAGCGCGCCTCCACCATTGCCGCGCAGATCCAGTCCGGCGCGCTGCCCCTGGAGCTGACGCAGCAGAAGGTGGATAAGGTTTCCGCCACCCTGGGTCAGGACGCGGTTTCCTCTTCCGTCCGCGCCGCCCTCATCGGCATCCTGCTGATCATGGTGCTGATGATCTGCCGGTACCGGCTGAACGGCCTGATCGCCAGCTGGGCGCTGACGCTGTACATCATCCTGCTGTTCATGTTCATTGCCATCTTCCGGATTCAGCTGACCCTGCCCGGCCTGGCCGGCGTGGTGCTCGGCATCGGTATGGCGGTGGACGCCAACGTCATCATCTTTGAGCGCTTCAACGAGGAAACCCGCAGGGGCCGCTCCGTGAAGGCCTCCGTCCGCGCCGGCTTCAAGAACGCCATGAGCGCCGTGCTGGACGCGAACATCACCACCCTGATCGCCGCCATCGTGCTGCTGATCTTCGGCACCGGCTCCATCCAGGGCTTCGCCAAGACCCTGCTGCTGGGCGTCGTGGTCTCCATGCTCAGCGCCATCCTGATCACCCGGTTCCTGATGAACCGCTTCGTGAATGTCGGCGCCACCAATCCCAACCTCTACACGAAAGCCGTTGCTGGAAAGGAGGTTGAGGCGTAATGACCATTAAGAATCGTTCCAAAATCTGCCTCATCATTTCCGCTGCCATCATCTGCCTGGCGCTGATCCTGTCGATCTTCGGCCACGGCATCAACCTGGGTATCGATTTCGAGGGCGGTCTCTCCATGCAGTATGATATGAAGAGCGCCGTCAACAAGGCCGATGTGGAAAACGCGCTGAACGGCATGGACGTCAAGGCCTACACCGTCACCGTGCAGGGCGCGGCCGGCAACGAGGTCAACATCCGGATCAAGGATGTGGCCCAGGACGACATCCAGAACGTGCAGGACAACTTTGAAACGGCCATCCGGGAAACCTATCCCGAAGCCGAATCCATCGGCGATGTGAACTACGTCGGCCCCATCGCCGGCGCCACGCTGGTCAAGAACGCGATCCTGTCCGTGCTCATCGCCTCCGCGCTGATGCTGATCTACATCGCCATCCGCTTCGACCTCAACAGCGGCCTGTCCGCCGTGTTCGGTCTGCTGCATGACGTTGCCATCATGCTCAGCTTCATGGTCATCTTCCGCAGCGTGATCCAGATGAACTCTTCCTTCATCGCCGCGGCCCTGACCATCGTCGGTTATTCCATCAACAACACCATCGTGATCTTCGACCGGATCCGGGAGAACGCCAAGAAGATGCCCTCCGCGCCCCGGGAAGAGGTTACGAACATCTCCATCAGGGAGAGCCTGGGCCGGACCATCTGCACAACCGTCACCACGCTGATCACCATCGTGGCCCTGTGCATTCTGGGCGTCGCCAGCATCCGGGAGTTCGCTCTGCCCATCATCGTCGGTATCCTGAGCGGCGTTTACAGCGCCAACATGATCAACGGCTATGTCTGGGCCTTCCTGGAAGAAAAGCGTCGCGCGAAGAAGGCCAAAGCCTGATCCGATGCTTGTCGGAAGAGGGGCTGCATGAGCAGTCCCTCTTCCTTTATTTCCCACCGACCCCTGCACACGAAACGGAGACGTCCCCATGCTTCACTTCGAGCCCAAATCCACCCCGGACCGGACGCCCCTGGGCCCGCTGCCCGGCTGGATGTCCGCGCTGCTGCGCGCCCGCGGCATCCATACGGAGGCGGAGGCCCGGCGCTTCCTCTCTCCCTCCCTGTCGGATCTTCATGATCCCTTCCTGCTGGAGGGCATGGAGGCGGCGGTGCGCCTGATCCGGGAGGCCGTCGCGCAGCGCACGCCCATCGTCGTCTACGGGGATTACGACGTGGACGGCGTATGCGCCTCCGCCATCCTGTGGGAAACGCTCCGGGAGCTGGGCGCGGAGGCCTCCGTGCGGATCCCGCTGCGCCACACCGAGGGCTACGGCCTGCATGAGACCGCCGTGCGGGAGATCGCCGGCCGCGCGGGCCTGCTGATCACGGTGGACTGCGGCATCGCCAGCGTGGCGGAGGTGGCGCTGGCCCGGAGCCTGGGCCTGAAGGTCATCGTGACGGATCACCATGAGCTTCCGCCCGTTCTGCCGGAGGCCGACGCCCTGCTGGATCCGCTGCGGGGGCAGTATCCCTTTCCCCGGCTGTGCGGCGCGGGCGTCGCCCTGAAGGTCTGTCAGGCCCTGCTGGGCATGGACGCGGTCGAGCGGCGTCTGGATCTGGCCGCCCTGGCCACCGTGGCGGACGTGGTTCCGCTGCAGGATGAAAACCGCGTCATCGTCCGGGAGGGGCTGTCGCGCATGCCCGCCTCCCCCCGGCCCGGGCTGCGGGCGCTGATGCGCGTGTCCGGGCTGGCGGGCTCCGTCCGGGCCGAGGATCTGGCCTTCCGCCTGGGCCCCCGGATCAATGCCGCCGGCCGCATGGAGGATGCCTTCCAGGCCTTCACCCTCTTGACCACGGCGGACGAGGCGCAGGCCGCCGCCATCGCGGAGCATCTGGAGGAAAACAACCGCCTTCGCCAGCAGGAGGAGCGGAGAATCCTGCTGGAGGCGCGCAGGCAGCTGGCCGAGGGCTTCAGCTTCCGGGAAAACCGGGCCATTCTCCTCGCCGGGGAGGGCTGGAACCGGGGGCTGATCGGCCTGGTGGCCGGCCGGATCTGCGAGGAAACGCATTTCCCCACCCTCGTCTTCAGCATTTCGGAGGGGGAGGCGGTGGGCAGCTGCCGCTCCATTCCCGGCGTCCATATTTTTCAGATGCTCTCCCAGTGCTCCGATCTGCTGCTCCGCTTCGGCGGCCATGCCCAGGCCGCGGGGCTGACCCTGGAGGCGAAGCGCCTTCCCGAGCTGCAGCGCAGGCTCACCGGGGCCATTCGCGCCGCGTACCCGGATCAGGTCTTTCTCCCCGTCCGGACATACGATCTGCAGATGCCCTTCCGGGAGCTGACGATGGATCACCTGGAGCTTCTGGATCAGCTGGAGCCCACCGGCTTCGGCAATGACCCGGCCGTCTTCGTCACCGAGGACGTGGAGGCGCTGGAGCTGCGCCGGGTCGGTCAGGATCGCTCCCACCTGCGCCTGGTGCTGCAGGACCGGGAGGCGCAGACCATTTCGGGGATCGGCTTCTCCCTCGGGGATGAGGCGGACCGCGGGCTCACCCGCGTGGACGTGCTGTATCAGCCCTCCCGCAAC
The DNA here is from genome assembly GCA_946534455.1 of uncultured Clostridia bacterium. Classification (GTDB taxonomy): domain Bacteria; phylum Bacillota; class Clostridia; order Christensenellales; family Aristaeellaceae; genus Aristaeella. The sequence goes on from CAMNCR010000101.1 coordinate 6,785, forward strand.
ACCTTCCGCGGCCAGACCTCCGTCCAGCTGACGGTGCAGGCGCTGCGCCCCGCCCGCGGCAGCGCGCCCCTGCCCGGAGACGATGTCATTTTTGAAAGCTGCTTGCAGGAAATGAGCAGGCTTTCGGCGAACAAAGGAGAATATGGCTTTTTATCTTCCCTGACGGAGGAGGAAGCCATCGAGCGGCTCTCGAGGCCCCTGGGCACCCTGGCCCTGACCCGGAGCCGGGACCGCGCCCGCGCGCTGGCGGAGGCCTCCGGCGCTTCGCTGGAAAGCGGCCAGATCACCGATCCCCAGGGATATTCGGCCGTCCTCTGCGCCTGGCAGGCCCAGGAGCTGCGCGATCAGTGGGACACGGTTCTGCTGGCCGACGGGGCGCTGCTGCCCGGGGAGGCGGAGGCCCTGCGCGCCGCCTGCCCCCACGCGGACATCTGCCTCGTGGGCGCCGCCGTCCCGGCGGTGCCGGATCTGGCCCCGCTGCTGCTCCCCCGGGAGGCGTTTGCGCGGCTGTACCGCTGCCTGCGCGGGAAGCTCTGGCCCTCCGCGGCAGCCCTGGCGGAGGCCGCCGGTCTCTCCCGGAATCAGGCCCTGGCCGGGCTGCATGCCTTTGCCGAGGCGGGGCTCATCGCCTGGCAGAGCGTTCCCTTCCGGGTCACGCTCCTGCCCCGGCCCGCTGAAAAGGCGGATCTGGACGCGGTGCCGCTGCTGCGGTATCTGCGCGGGACCGCCGGGCAGCGCTGAGGGCGCATCATCATCAGGAAAGGAGGAATACGATGGCGTTTTCAACCTATGAAGCCATGCCGCTGGATCAGATGCTCAACCGCATCCGGAAATATCATCCGGGCGACGGATATCTGCTGGTGGAAAAAGCCTGGAAATTTGCCGAAAAAGCCCATGCCGGTCAGGTGCGGAAAAGCGGCGAACCCTACTTCACCCATCCCTGCCTGGTCGCCAGTATTCTGACCGAGCTGATGATCGATCCCCCGACCATCGCCGCGGGCCTGCTGCATGACACCGTCGAGGACTGCGCCGATATCTCCCTGGACCGGATCCGCAGCGAGTTCGGGGATGAGGTGGCCGAGCTGGTGGACGGCGTCACCAAGCTGAACCGGCTGGACTTCGCCAATCGCGAGGAGGCCCAGGCGGAAAGCCTGCGCAAGATGATTCTGGCCATGAGCCGGGACATCCGCGTGGTGCTGATCAAGCTGGCGGACCGGCTGCACAACATGCGCACCCTGCGCTTCCAGCCCGAGGCGCGCCGGAAGGCCATTGCCCGGGAGACGCTGGATATCTACGCGCCCCTGGCCCACCGCCTGGGGGTTTACGCCCTCAAGAGCGAGCTGGAGGATCTGAGCCTGAAGTACCTGGATCCCGATGGATACAACCGCATCGTGCACCTGGTGGGCATGAAGCGCGCCGAGCGCGAGGAGAGCATCCGCCTGGTGATTGACGAGCTGAGCGAGCGCCTGGACCAGCAGAAGATTCATTTCGACATCGACGGCCGCTCCAAGCACTTCTATTCCATCTACCGGAAGATGGTGCTGCAGAACAAGCCCTTCGACCAGATCTACGACCTGATCGCCATCCGCGTGATCGTGGACACGATTCCGGACTGCTACGCGGTGCTGGGCATCGTGCATACCCTCTGGAATCAGGTGCCCGGCCGCTTCAAGGACTACATCTCCGTCCCGAAGGCCAACATGTATCAGTCCCTGCACACCACGGTGGTCGGCGGCCGGAAAGTGCCGTTCCCCTTTGAGGTGCAGATCCGGACCTGGGACATGCACCGCGTCGCGGAATACGGCATTGCCGCCCACTGGCGCTACAAGGAGGGCTCCTCGGCCGACAACCTGGACAGCAAGCTCTACTGGGTGCGGCAGATGCTGGACTGGCAGACCGAAACCCGCGATTCCCGGGAGTTCCTGGACACGCTGAAGACGGATCTGTTCTCCGAGGAGGTCTTCCTCTTCACGCCCAAGGGGGACGTGGTTTCCATGGTCAAGGGCTCCACGCCGCTGGATTTTGCCTATCGGATTCACAGCGCCGTGGGCAATCAGTGCGTCGGCGCCAAGATCAACGGCAAGATCGTTCCGCTGGACACCCCGCTGCAGACCGGAGACCGGGTGGAAATCATGACCTCCGCCTCCAGCAAGGGACCCAGCACGGACTGGCTGCGCATCTGCAAAACCGCCCAGGCCAAGACCAAAATCCGCCAGTTCCTGAAAAAGGAGCTGAAGGACGAAAACATCGAGCTGGGCCGGTCCATGATCGAAAAGGAATGCGTCCGCCGCGGCGTGCGCCTCAGCGATCTGACCCGGCCGGAATACTACGAGGGCATGCTGAAGAAATACGGCTTCCTGACCTTCGATGATATCTGCGGCTCGGTGGGCTACGGCGGCATGGCGGCGGTCTATGTGGTCACCCGCCTGATTGAGGAGCAGCGGGCCCGGGAGGCCCCCGCGGCGGCCGCGGCAGCCCTGGAGGAGCTGCCCGACGTCATCGACGAAAAGAAGCTGAGCCAGCGCCGCGCCAACCACGGCATCGTCCTGCGGGGCAACGAGGATCTGGATATTCCGATCCGCTTTGCCAAGTGCTGCAGCCCGGTGCCCGGGGATGAAATCGTCGGCTACATCACCCGCGGCCGCGGCGTGACCATTCACAAGGCCGAATGCCAGAACGCCATCAACGGCGAGAAGGAACGGCGCGTGGATGTGGAATGGGCGGACGACGGACAGGGCTCGTTCTACGCCACCATCAAGGTGCTGGCCTATGACCGGGTGAATATGCTCGGTGAAATCGCCATGCTCATCGGCGAGCAGAACGTGTCCATCAAGGCCGCCAATATTCAGACCGACGACAAGACCCGCATCAGCACCCTGCGGCTGACCCTGGACGTTTCCTCCCGGGAGCAGATGAACCGGGTCATTCAGGCGCTGCGGAACAAGGCGGATATCATGGATGTTTATCGGGTCACAGGCTGACAGGGCCGCCCGGAAAGGAGGCGCGCGATGCGCTGCGTGGTTCAGCGGGTGACGGAGGCTTCGGTTTCCGTCGATTCCGAGGTGGTGGGGCAGATCGGCCCGGGGCTCCTGGTGCTCATCGGCGTCGCCCGGGAGGACGGGGAGAGCGACCTGAAATACATGATGGAAAAGGTGCCTCACCTGCGCATTTTCGATGATGAAAACGGCGTCATGAACCGCTCCATTCTGGACTGCGGCGGGGAAATTCTGGCCGTCAGCCAGTTCACGCTCTACGGAGACGCCCGGGGCGGGCGGCGGCCCAGCTATTTCCGGGCCGCTCCGCCGGAGGAGGCCAACGCGCTCTATGAGCGGCTGATCTCCACCTGGCGGGCCCAGGGCATCCATGTGGAAACCGGCCGGTTCCGGACGGAAATGAAGGTATCCCTCGTCAATGACGGTCCGGTCACGATTCTGCTGGACAGCGAAAAGGCCTTCTGACGCCGCCCGTCCCGGGCGCGCCGGAAGCATGCCGGAAGGAGGAACCCCCTGTGCGCATTCAGGAGCTGACCGTCGGCCCCATCGGAACCTGCTGCTATCTGCTTTCCCCGGAGGAGGGCGATGCCTGCCTGGTCATCGATCCCGGCGATGAAGCCCGCCGCATCCGCGAGGCCGCGGGAACCCGGCGGATTGCCGCCATTCTGCTGACCCACGGTCATTTTGACCATATCGGCGCGGTGCGCGACCTGATGGCGCCCGGAACGGAGCTGCTGATTCACCCGCTGGACCGGCCCATGCTCTCCGACGGCGCGCTGAACGCGGGGCAGTCCCTGCTGGGCCGCTCCGTCACGGCGCCGGAGCCCACCCATCTGGTCCGGGAGGGGGAGGAGCTGACCCTGGCCGGCCTGAAGGTCCGGGTGCTGCACACCCCCGGCCATACCCCCGGCGGCGTCTGCTATGACATCGAGGGCTGCCTGTTCACCGGGGATACCCTGTTCCATCACGGCTGGGGCCGGACCGATCTGCCCGGCGGGGATGAGCACGCGCTGTTCGCTTCCCTGCGCCGGCTGCTGCCCCTGTCCCAGACCCACCCGATCTATCCCGGGCACGATGCCTGATTGCTGGAGAATGTATGTCTGAAATCACGTCCTATCTGGAAACCATTCAGCCGGAGCTCATGGTCATCGCCCGGCTTTTTGGCTATCCGGATCAGGTCTGGGAGGCCCCGTCCCGCTTCTCCTTCCGCGCCTGGGAGGAGGCGGAGCGCTACCACGTCGCCTTCACCGACGGGCAGCATACCCGGACGGGCAGCGCCCCGGTTCCCCAGGACGCGGATCCCCGGCTTCGGGAGCTCCATCGCAAGCGGGCCGCCCGGCGGCTGTGCAAGCAGACGCTGTACGGGCTGTGCCGGGACATCACCGGGTTCCAGCCCCCCTGGGGCAGCATGACGGGGGTCCGCCCCACCCATCTGATGCTGGAGGCGCTGCAGGGCGGGCGGACGGAGGAGGAAGCCATCGGGCAGCTGATCCGGGATTTCGACATCACCCGTCCCAAGGCGGAGCTGCTGGCCTCCGTCGTGCGCACGCAGCGGCGGCTGCCCGCCCCCGATGACGGGGAAATCGATGTGTACATCGGGATTCCCTTCTGCCTCACCCGCTGCGCCTACTGCTCCTTTTCCTCGGGAGAGCTGGGCGACGGGCGCCTCGTCGCGCCCTATATGGCCGCCCTGACCCGGGAGGCCCTGGCCTGCGAGAAGCTGCTTGCCGAGAGCGGCAGGCGGCTGCGCGCGGTGTACGTGGGCGGCGGCACCCCCACCGCCCTGCCGGAGGACGCCTTCGAGGAGCTGATGGCCCTGATGGCCTCCTGCTTCCCCGGCGCGCGGGAATACACCGTCGAGGCCGGCCGGCCCGATTCCCTGAACCGCGCCCGGCTGCGGGCCATCCGCGCCGCGGGCGTCGGACGCATTTCCATCAATCCCCAGACCATGAACGACCGGACCCTCGCCCTGATCGGCCGCGCGCACACCGCCCGCCAGGTGGTGGAGGCCTATGCGCTGGCCCGGGAGGAGGGCTTTCA
>CAMNCR010000102.1 GCA_946534455.1 uncultured Clostridia bacterium
CGCACAGACTGACAGGGAGGTGTTTTGGGTGCATCAATGGCTCATGCGGCTGGGCGCAGATTCCCCGGTGGCGGAAACCATCATCTGCCTTGCGCTGATGCTCTCCGGCGGATTTCTCATGACCCGCGTCACCAAACGGCTCCGGCTTCCCAACGTCACCGCCTATATCGTCAGCGGCATTTTGCTGGGCCCGTTCTGTCTGAAGCTGATTCCTCCGGAGATCGTGGAAGGAACCGCCTTCCTGCCGGACATCGCGCTGGCCTTCATCGCCTTCAGCACGGGCGAATTTTTCCGCGTGTCCTCTCTGCGCAGGAACGGAAGGAAGGTTCTGATCATCACCCTGCTGGAATCCTGCGCCGCGGCAGCCTGCGTGTTTTCCGTCGCCTTCTTCCTGCTCCGGCTTGATTTCGCCTTTTCCATCGTGCTCGGGGCCCTGGCCACGGCCACCGCGCCCGCCTCAACCATCATGACCATCCGGCAGACGGGAGCCCGGGGAGATTTTGTGGATACGCTGCTGCAGGTGGTCGCTCTGGACGACGTGGTCGGCCTGGTGCTCTACAGCATGGCCATCTCCCTGGCAGTGGCTTCCCTTTCCTCCTCCGGCTTTCAGGTGGGCGGCATCCTTCTCCCGCTGGGAAAGAACCTGCTGATGCTTCTCCTGGGCGGCCTCTTCGGGCTCCTGCTCAAGGCGCTCAACGCCCATCGTCACAGCACGGATAACCGGCTGATTATCGCCATCGCCGTCCTTCTGAGCTACTGCGGTCTGTGCGCGGTGGCGGATATTTCTCCCCTCCTCGGCTGCATGGCCATGAGCACGGTCTATATCAATCTCACCGAAGACGATCGGCTGTTCCGGCAGCTGAACTACTGGAATCCGCCGATTCTGCTGCTTTTCTTTGTCCGCTCCGGCCTGGCCTTCGATCTGGGCTCGCTGACCCGGCACAGCGAATCCATCGGCGCGGTGCCGCTGCTGCTGGTGGGCGTGATTTACTTTCTGGTGCGGATCCTGGGAAAATACCTGGGAGCCTGGGCAGGATGCCGGATGGCCGGCAAGCCGCCCCGGGTCAGCCGGTATCTCGGTCTGGCCCTGATTCCGCAGGCAGGCGTCGCCATCGGTCTCGCCGCGCTGGGCGCGCGGGAAATCGGCGGAGACATGGGCCATGCGCTGGAAACCATCATTCTGTCCTCCAGCGTGCTTTATGAGCTGATCGGCCCCGGAGCGGCCAAGCTTTCCCTGTATCTGTCCGGAGCCTGCTCCCGGGAGCTGGAGGCCGTGGCGCCTATTGAGGAAACCACCGCCGAGGGCGAGCCCAAGACGGAGGTGGAAAAGCTGATTGAGCGGATCCAGCACATTCAGAGCGAAATTCCGCCTCACCCGGAGAATGAAAACGAGCGGGCCTTCACCGAGGCCGCGGAGGAATATGCCCGGGCTCAGCTGCCCCAGCATCGCCGCGGGCCGCTGGGCAGGCTGCTGTAAAGTCAAGGCGATAAGGAGGTTCATCTATGAACATGGTCATCAATTCCCGGGACCCCATTGCGGCCCTGTTCGGAAGCTGGAGTTCCGATCTCACCCTGGGGGCCATTCTGCTGCGGGTCTTCCTGTCCCTGCTGCTGTCCGCCGTCATCGGCTGGGAGCGTTCCAGCAAGCGGCATTCCGCCGGCCTGCGAACCTTCATGCTCGTCGCCCTGGCCGGCACGATGGCTTCCCTGCTGGATTCCTATCTGTATGCCAACAACGGCTCGGGGCACTTTCTGCTTTCCGCCGGCGCGGTCATCGGCGGCGCGGTCATCAGCATTCATTCGATTTTCTACAGCTCCCGCAATCAGATCAAGGGGCTGACCACGACCGTGGGCCTGTGGGCCGCCGGCATCATCGGCATTGCGCTGGGCCTGGGATACTATACCGTAGCGCTGATTTCCTTCGCCGCGCTGCTGTGCGCCCTGCTCTGGTTCCCGGCGCTGGAGAGCACGCTGAAGAACCGCTCCAATCATTTTGAAATTCATCTGGAGCTGACCAACAGCGTCAGCCTGCAGGACTTCGTCACCGTCATTCGCCGCCTGGGGCTGACCATCGACGAAATCGAACAAAACCCGGCCTATGTCGGGTCGGGTCTGTCCGTCTATTCGATTGCCATTTCCGTCAGCAATGAGATGCTCAAAAAATACAAAACCCACGCGGAGATCATCGAAGCCCTCAAGTCCCTGGATTACATCTATCACATCGAGGAGATGCGGGGTTAATCGAGGGTGAAGCGCTTCGTCTCCAGCAGATGGTCCGCCCATCCGCAGGACAGCTCGAACGTTCCCGGCTCGGAGACGTACTCGCAGTCGAAGTTCCAGAATCGCAGCTGCTTTTCCGTCACCTCGAAGTGAACCTCCTTCCGCTCTCCGGGCTCCAGCATCACCTTCTGATAATCAATCAGCTGCTGCACGGGGCGCACCACCGAGGCCGCCAGATCCCGCAGATACAGCTGAACAACCTCCTTCCCTGCCCGGTCGCCGTCATTGCGCAGCGTCACAGTGACGCGCAGCGTATCCTCCTTCGACATCCGATCCCGGTCCAGGGTCAGCGATTCATAGACAAAGCGCGTATAGCTCAGTCCATATCCAAAGGAATACAGCGGCAGGTTGGGCGTGTCCAGATAGCAGCTGGTGAAGGGCACCGCCTGATCATCCGGGCCGGGCTTCGGCCGCCCGGTGTTCATGCGGTTGTAGGGCATGGGCAGCTGTCCGACGGCCCTCGGCAGGCCCGCGGACAGCTTGCCGCAGGGATTCGCCTCGCCCCAGAGCAGGCGCGCCAGCGCGTTGCCCGCCTCCGTGCCCGGATACCACATTTCCAGCAGCGCCGGAGCGATCTTCTCCAGCGCGGTCAGCACCAGCGGCCGCCCGTTGAAGAGCACCACCGCGGTTCGCGGATTGGCCGCAATGACCCGCTCCGCCAGCTCCTGCTGGACGCCGGGCAGCGTCAGCTCCGCCCGGCTTCTGCCTTCCCCGCTGTCGTTTTCCGGCTCGCCCAGCGTCAGGATCACCGCGTCCGCCCGGGCCGCCGCCGCGGCCGCCCGATCCAGCCCCGAACGGTCCAGATCGCCCAGCTCGGCGCCGCATCCCCGCTCGAGGATCAGCTCCGCCTCCGGCAGCAGCGCGCGAATGCCCTCCGGCAGGGTCACGGTATATCGTTCCGCCCCCGGTCTGGACCAGAAGCCGTTCAGCCGCGTTTCCTCCGCAAAGGGACCGATCAGGGCGATGCGCTTCAGCTCCCGGCTCAGCGGAAGAATGCCCTCGTTCTTCAGCAGCACGGCCGACTCCTCCGCCGCGCGGCGCGCCACCTCCCGGTGGGCCGGGCACAGGTAGACCTCCCGCTCGCGTTCCTCGCTGGCTCCATGATAGGGATTTTCAAAAAGGCCCAGGTCATTCTTCAGCTGCAGCACCCGAAGCACCGCCGCGTCCAGCACCGCTTCCGGCACCGTTCCCTCGCGCACCAGATCAGCCAGATGCCGATAGTAGGCGTTGGAAACCATATCGATATCGCAGCCGGCCTCCATCGCCTTCCGCACCGCGTCCCGCAGGCTTTCCGCGACGCCGTGGGGCACCAGCTCCATCACGGCGTTGTAATCGCTGATCACGACGCCGTCAAAGCCCCATTCGCCCCGAAGCACCCGGTTCATCAGCCAGGGGTTCGCCACGGAAGGAATCCCGTTGAGGGCGTTGAAGGAGGGCATGATCAGCCTTGCGCCCGCATCCAGGCACGCCTTGTAGGCAGGCAGATAGGCTTCCCGCAGCAGGCGCTCGGAAAGCTCCACGGTATTGTAGTCCCGGCCGCCCTCCGGCGCGCCGTAGGCCGCGTAGTGCTTGACGCAGCAGGCCACATTCTCCGGATCCGCCAGGTTCTGTCCCTGCGTCGTCCTCACGATGGCCGCCCCCATGCGGCAGTTGAGAAGCGGCTCCTCGGAATAGGTTTCGAGAATGCGCCCCCAGCGGGCATCCCTGGCCGTGTCCACCATGGGATTGAACGTCACATGCACGCCGCAGGCGGAGGCCTCTCTCCGGGCGATCTCCGCGCATTCGGCCGTCAGCGCGTCGTCAAAGGAGCAGCCCATGGCCAGCGGAATGGGATAGGTGGTCCGCAGGCCATGGATCACATCCAGCATCAGCAGCAGCGGAATCCGGTTCCGGTCCGCCGCCATATGCTGATCCTGCAGTGCCTTCGCCTGCGCCGCGTCCTCGAAGGTTAACACGCTGCCGACCACCCGGTTCAGCTCCTCCGCGGGCACCGTTTCCCCATCCGGCCCGGTGATCTCCAGATCATTCCGGATGAACTGACCCGCGTTGCTCTGAACCAGCTGGCCCACCTTTTCCTCCAGCGTCATCCGGGAAAGCAATGCTTTGATATCCATGCTGCACCTCTCCTTAAGGAAGCAGGAGGCTGAGGCTTTCCCCGGTCTCCCGCTCCTTCATGATCGTTCTGCGAAGCCCGCGCCGGATGGCGCGGGCTTTCATCCATAACGACTATATCATATGTCGCAGACATGTCAACAGAGAAATTCGTTCCGGC
>CAMNCR010000103.1 GCA_946534455.1 uncultured Clostridia bacterium
AGGCGGGCCGGCATGGAATCGTCAAAGCCGATGACGGACAGATCCTCCGGCACCCGCAGCCCTCTTTCCTGGAACCCCCGGACGATGCCGCAGGCCAGCAGATCCTCCGTCGCCAGGATCGCCGTGGGGCGCCGGTCCATGGCGGTCAGGGCTTCGGCAACCGCTTCCCCGCCCTCCTGGTGAACCACGCCGTCGAACAGCCATTCCTCCCGCGCCTGCAGGCCGTATTCCCCCAGCGCGTCCAGATAGCCGTGAAAGCGGTCCTGAATGACGGAGGATTCATAGATCGACGGCGCGGCAAAGCCGATGTCCCGATGCCCCTTCTCCAGCAGATACCGGGTGGCCTGATAGCCGCCGCCCCGGTCGTCCAGGCCCACGGAAAGCATGGGCAGATCCTCGTAATACCGGTCAAAGACCACCAGCGGCGCCTGGGTTTTCCGGATCAGCTCCCGGGTAATCCGGTCCTCGTGCGGCAGCACCAGAATCATGCCGTCCATCTGCCAGTTTTTCTGGATCGTCAGCACCTGCTCCACGCTGTCGAAGGAGCAGATCATGACATAGTACCCCTTTTCCCGCAGCAGCTCCTCCAGCTGGCCCACCAGCTGCCCCGTATAGGGATCCAGCAGCATGCTCGCGGTGGACGCATGCCAGATGGGCAGCAGCAGCGCGATGATGTGGGAGGATTTGGAAATCAGGCTCCGGGCCGCCATATTGGGCACATAGTTGTGCCGGGCCATAATGTCCCGGATCCGCTGCTCCGTGGCCGGGGAAACCCGGGCATGGTTATTGTTGATCACATTGGAGACGGTCATCACGCTGACGCCTGCCTCCGCCGCAATGTCCTTGATCGTACTCAATGCGGGCCGCTCCTTCGGGAAGAATCTTCATTCGACTCATGATACCGGTTTCCGTTTATTTGTCAATCTCTATCTGAATATCCTCGCCGTTATAGGGGCTGGCGACATAGTCCAGGTCCTCCAGGCTTCCGATCTCCTCCCCCAGCAGCACCAGCCCGCTGATCCGGACATGATCGATCCGGCTGTCCCCGTCGTTGGAAAAGATCCGGACCGCCGGCTTCTCCCCGGACAGCACCCGCACGTTCCGCACCGTCACATCCTCGATCGTCCCCCGCCGCAGCGTAGCGGACCACTGGGATTCCGTCGTCGTGAAATCGATCAGGTAGGGCGTGCCGTCTCCCTGCCCCAGATGGGCATCCTCCACCACGATATTTTCAAACAGCACCTGCCGCACCGCGGCGCTGTCGCTGTTGTGAATGGAAATCACCGGCTTATGGAAGGCGTGAAGCACCGTGATATTCCGGAACGTAATGTCCTCGATCCGCTTGGCCCGGGTTTCATAGCCGATTTCGCAGCTCTGCGCCAGGTCCGTCCAGAGGGTGCAGTCCTCGAAGGTGATCCCGCTCACATCCCCGCCGTAGCCCTTCACCACCAGATTGTCGTCCCAGGAGCGGACAAAGCAGTTCCTCGCCTGAATTCCCCGGCAGTTCTGGAAGGTCAGCCCGTCGCTGTTGCTCCGCGCGGACACGATCTTCACGTTGTCAATCACGGCGTCCCTGCACTGATAGAGATTCACGGTCCAGGCGGAGGGATCCAGAATCGTGATGTCCCGGATCGTGAAATCGCTGCAGTTGGACAGGTTCACCGGCACCAGGGTATCCTTATACCGGTCATAGATGCTGCCGCACAGCACCCCGTGCCCCGCGATCGTGAACCCCTTGCCCAGCCCGCAGTAGATCTGCCCGTACAGCACGCAGCCGTCGTCCAGATACAGCGTCTCGTTGCTCCGGATCGTGATCATCTGATCCCGGTGCTCCCCCGGGCCGAAGTAGCGGACCTTCGGCGCGTCCGGATCCGGCTTCTGCGCATCCGGCGCATGCACAAACAGATGCAGCGCCCCCTCCACCCGGCCGTTCACCTCCACGGTGACGTTCGCGGGCTCCGGCAGCGTAAAGCAGACCCGGCCCTCCCGGATGTCCGGCTCGATGCCCAGGGCCAGCGGCCGGACCGTCGCGAAGGTCACTTCCCCGTTCAAAAACTGAACTTCCACCCGGCAGGGGCCTTCGCCCTCCGCGATCGCCACGGGCGTCGTGGAGAGGGCCGGGTTCTCCGTCCAGAAGCGCTGGTGGCATACGGCGGTCTCGTAGACCGTCTGCACCTCCCGCCCGTCCAGCCAGACCCGGCAGGTGGGCGAAGCCTCGAGGAGCCCGTCCGCCTGCGCGTGCCCCAGGCACAGCGCCAGCCAGAGGAAAATCCAAGCGAACGCTTTCATTCCCGTCCCTCCGCTCAGCATACCGTCATCCGCTCCAGAATCGCGCCGTACAGCGCCCGCGGCAGCTCCATCGCGTGAATCTGCGCCAGGAAGCCGGCGGTCGTCCCGTTCTGCCTGGCCGCCTGCATCACGGCGTTTTTCAGGTCGAAGGCAATCCGGGCCTTCAGCAGCAGCTCCTCCAGCCACGCCATCCGATCCACCCCGGGGGCCTCCGGCACGCTGTCCCAGCGAAGGGTGCAGGCCGGCTCCGCCATCCGCAGCGTCAGCGCGCGGCGCTCCGCGTCGTAGGAGGCCTCAAAGGGCGTGGTGGCCGCGTCGGGGCGCGCGTCGGCAAAGCCGTTCAGCTCCA
>CAMNCR010000104.1 GCA_946534455.1 uncultured Clostridia bacterium
GCCGACGGACCGTCCGACCCAGCCAGGCCCCGGGGGGAACTCCGGTGGATTCCAGCCGGGCACGCAGTCCGGAACGGCGACAGGTCCCTCGGGCTCAGGCGGTTCAAGCTGGGGACCCGGAGGAACCACTTCGCAGGGAGCCGCGCTGCCGACGCAGCCGGCGGCCGCTGCCACGCAGGAGCCGATGCAGCGGATCGGCTATGCGGTGACGATCGGAGACGGGGCCTATGTTCGCAACTGGCCCAGCACGACCAGCGTCATCATCGCCGAGCTGCCGGTGAACCAGGCGGTCTATGTCGCGGGCCAGATCTATGTGGATGGCGTGGCATGGCATGAGGTTCAGTACGACGGACAGCAGTGGGGCTACATCCGGGCGGACATGCTCCGCATGATGAGCGAACCGGAGGTGCTCAGCTATCTGAGCCAGACGGAGGCGACGGAGGAGCCCGCGCCGACGGCGGTGGCGACGCTTTCGCCGCTGGATCCGGAGGGGCTGAGCAGCTACGGCTATGTTTCCTCGTCGACGGTCAATTTCCGCACGCAGCCCAGCATGAATTCCGAACGCATCCGGCAGCTGAAAAAATACGCGCTCTGCCTGGTGCTCGGAACGGAAACGGTGAACGGCAAGACCTGGTACAAGGTCTCCTATGACGGCAAGACGGGATATATCAGCGGAGACTATTTCAAGCAGATGACGCTGACGGAGCTGGAGAGCTTCCTCAACTCGGGCAATTATCAGGAAGGCATCACCGCCAACAGCGGCGGAAACAGCAGCGCCGGCAGCAGCGGCGGAAGCGGCGGCAGCAGCGGAGGGTCACAGGGAACTGCCGGCGCTCTGGTGTCCGCGGAGGATCAGAAGGTGGAAGCCTGGGTCAATCCGAACAGCGGCATCGAAGTCAGCTATGAGCCCTTTGATCCCTTTGCTACGGTCGCGCCTCTGAACGAAAATGATCCTGCCAACACCGAATATCTGGATTCCCTGGTGGAAAGGATGAAGGCCGGGAGCCTGACCGAGGAAGGACTGCAGACGGTGCTGGAGGTAGCGTACCGGGACAACACCAACGCCTCGGAGGTCATTCGGAAGGCCACGGAATACATCCATGGGAAGCTGGAGAGCACCGAGACGGAAGCCCCGACGGAGACGCCGGAGGCCATCCCGCTGGAGACGGAAGCGCCTGAATTCCCCCAGGAGGAGAATACCGGAAGCCCGGTGGGCTGGATCATTGCGCTGGTTCTGCTGCTGGCGGCCGGCGGCGGTGGATATGTCTGGTATGCCAATCTGCAGCGGAAACGGAAGGCGGCGCAGGCCGCCGCCAGAAAGCGCGCGTCCCAGCAGGCCCGGGAGACGAAGAAAACCTCCGGGGAGGCGGCAGGCAGGCCTGCACGGCCCGCGGGGCAGAGCCCGAAGGGAACGGCTTCCCGTCAGGCTGTCTCAACGCCTGCGGGACCGAAGACGGGCACCTATACGGAGCGCAACGGATCGGGCGCGGTGCGGCCGGTCAGCGCGGAGGAAAAGGAAGCGGCTTCGGTTCGGAAAAACTATGGAAGTCCCATTGAGAATCCCTATGCCCGGTATACGACGGACGGCGAGGAGGATCATGCCTACACCGCTTCCTTCAAGCCGGCGGAGGAAAACCAGACGCGTCCGGCGGAGGGTACCCGAAGGAGATCCCGCAGTGAACGGTACCACCAGGACGGACAGGATTCGATGAAATAACAGCCCGTTTCCCATGGCATGGGAAGCACGGGTCAGAAAGGAATCAAAGATGAGCAATCGGAAAGCGGACAAAAAGAAAAACATGATTCGGATGATCTGCCTGGTGACGGCGGTCATCATGGTGCTGACGGTCCTGGTGGCCACGCTGCTGTCCAACGGCTGACGCACATGAGAAAGGAACGAAAAAGGCTGTCCTTCGGAACGGTATTCATGCTGATGCTGACGCTGCTGGTTCTGGCAGCGTCAGCCGGCCTGTTTCTGTGGACGAGGACGGGCGTAGCATGAACGAATTCAGGCGGACCCTGCGCCTGGCGCTGGATCAGCTGGGAGGGGTGCGGCCGGCGGCGCTGCGGAGAAGCAGAACGGAGGACAGCCTGTATGCGACGGATCTGCCGCAGCTGACGGACGAAGCCACGTGGAGGCAGTTCCTGAGCGGGCTGGAGAAGAAGGGCTGGCAGGGAAGGACCGCACAGGGATGGCTCCTGCTGGGCTTTCCTGCACAGGAGCCTCCGGAGGGAGGATTCGCCGGTCCCTTCGGCCCGGAAGCGGCATGCTGCCTGAGCCTGCTGGACAGACACGACGCGGACCGGGCCCCGGAGGAACCCGATGAGGAAACGGTGAACCTCCGCTATCGGCTGATCAAGGCAGGCGAGGAGGGCCCGGAAGCTTATGAACGCCTGTGCGGCGCGATTCATGGCGAATGGGCGGCGCGGCTGCGGCAGCACAGAGCGCTGCCGCTGATTTCCCGGACATTTTTTGGCGGTCAGTTAAACCGCCGGTAAGGAGGGAGCCTATGGTCATTCGTCACGTTGGGCATGCGGAGTTTGAGATCACCCTGGAGGAAGGCATTCGAATCGTGACAGACCCCTATGATGCCAGCTGCGGCTATCCCGTGGAGCAGATCGAAGCGGATGTGGCGCTGGTGAGCCATCATCATCACGATCATGACGCGGTGGAGAACCTGCTGGGATCTCCGCGGGTGCTGGAGCAGGCGGGAAATTACACCCTTTCCCAGGACGCGCGGGTGACCGCGATTCACAGCTTTCATGATGATCAGCAGGGCGCCAGGCGCGGAGAGAACCTGCTGTTTCTGCTGGAAGCGGAAGGGCTCCGGCTTGCGCATATGGGGGATCTGGGCTGCGAGCTGACGGAGGAGCAGCGGGCGCTGCTCCGGAAGGTGGACATCCTGATGATTCCCGTGGGAGGCTTTTTCACCATCACCGCGGAGCAGGCGAAGACGATTGCGGATGAGCTGGAGGCCCGCGTCGTGATTCCGATGCATTACCGCACCGCATATAACGCGGACTGGCCGATTGAGCCGGTCGAGGCCTTCCTGAAGCTGTATCCCGCCGATGAAATACTGATGAACGCTCAGGCGCTGCGCATCGCCCGGGGAGATCTGGAATGCCATCCCCATGTGGTGGTGCTGGGAGAGAGCTGATCATCACGGAAGTCCGAACTGCTAGGAACTACAAACCGCAACGTGGTCTGTTGGCTCAGTTGGTAGCACAAAGTTGTATTTCTGGTAATTCGCCATCGCACCCATTTCCCCTTTTTCCAGCATTCTACCATGCCTGTCAAAGGAAAGACAGGAACCTGAAAATCCCGGTGCACGGCGCGGCGCTCTCTGACAGCATTTCATTCATCCGGGCACGGAGCAGCTCTCCCCGAAAAAACTGGACAAAAATTATTTTTATATTATACTGTAAATAAAGGAACCTGCTTCGTACCAAAAAGTGAGGGCGGCCGCAAACCGCCTCAGACATCCAAAAACGTTCACAGGACAAGGAGGAAAATTCAATGGATAACATCACTGAACTGAACCTCGACGATATGGAAAACGTGTCTGGCGGCGCCGGAGCAGAGGGGGAAGTCACAGCGGACGGAACAGTGGTCACGCTTTCCGGCCCGGCAGTATACCAGGTTAACGTCGGCGGGCAGGTGATCACCGCCTCGCTGTCCGGAAAGATGAGAATGAATTGTGTCAGAGTCCTGTGCGGCGACAGAGTCCGGGTGGAGTATGTCCCGGGCAGCTCGCGCGGCCGGATCACCTATCGCTACAGATAAAAAGGAGACAGGGGACGGTTCCCTGTCTCCTTTTTGCGGCTCAGCCGTCAGTCCGAACTGCTGGGAACTACAAACCACAACGTGGTCTGTTGGCTCAGTTGGTAGTCCAATGTGGTTGGAACATCAAACGGTAAGGTGGCATGGCTCAGTCGGTAGA
>CAMNCR010000105.1 GCA_946534455.1 uncultured Clostridia bacterium
CCCTGCAGGCCCTGCCTCCGCAGACGAAGGCCAGCCGCACCTTGCCTTTGGCGGGCACCTGGGAAATGATCTTCAGCAGTCCGATCCGTCCCGTCGACGCCGGATGCGTTCCCCCGCAGGCCACCATCTCAAAGTCGCCCATGGCCACCACGCGCACATGCTCGCTGACGGTGGGCGGCTTGCGCAGCGGCAGCGCCGCCAGCTCCTCCGCCTCCGGGAACCAGCACCGGATCGGTGCGTCCTGCCGGATGCGCGCGTTCACCGTGTTCTCCAGCAGCTCCAGCTCCTCCCCGGTCAGCTTCGTACGCCCCTCCGGCATGCTCACGTCAATCGTGCTCTCCGTCTGACCCAGGTGCAGGCCGATCGTCGTTCCGCCCAGCTTCTCCCAGATCGCGCCGGCCAGCATATGCTCGCCGCCGTGCTGCTCCATATGGTCCGTCCGCCGCTCGCCGTCAATCCAGCCCTCGATGTCCGTGCCCGCCGGAATCTCCCGGTCCGTCTCATGCCAGACCTCGCCGGCCCGGTCCGCCTCCACATCCGTCACCCGGGCCTCTCCGCCCGCCCAGGTGAGCCTGCCCGTGTCGAAGGGCTGTCCGCCGGAGGTCGGATAAAAGGCGCTCCGATCCAGCGCAATCAGCCACCGGTCCGGCTGCCGGCTCTTCCGCGTCTCCGTCACCCGGCCGGAAAAATGCCAGCAGTAAGCGTCGTCATAGTACAGTCTTTCCGTCATGCCTCTTCTCCTTCCGCCCCCGGGCGGGTTGCCTCACACCATCTCTTCCGGATGGAAGCAGGCGTCAAACTCCGCCTCCGTCAGGTATCCCAGCGCCACGCAGGCTTCCCGCAGGGACAGATTCTCCCGGTGCGCCTTCTGCGCCGTCCGCGCGGCCGCCTCGTACCCGATGCGGGGGGACAGCGCCGTCACCAGCATCAGGGAGCGGTTCAGGTTCTCCCGCATTTTTTCCCGGTTGGGCCGGATCCCGGTCACGCAGCGCTCCCGGAAGGCCTCCATGGACTCCGCCAGCAGGCGCGCGCTCTGCAGAAAGCTGTCCGCGCACACGGGCATAAAGACGTTCAGCTCAAAATTGCCCTGGCTGGCCGCGATCCCGACCGTCACATCGTTGCCCATCACCCGGGCCGCCACCATCGTCACCTGCTCGCACTGGGTCGGATTCACCTTCCCCGGCATGATGGAGGAGCCCGGCTCGTTCTCCGGAATCGTGATCTCTCCCAGGCCCAGCCTCGGCCCGCTGGCCAGCCAGCGGATGTCGTTGGCGATCTTCATCAGATCGCAGGCCAGCGCCTTCAGCGCGCCGTGGGCAAAGACCATTTCATCCCGGGAGGTCAGCGCGTGAAACTTGTTTTCCGCCGTCACGAACGGAAGTCCCGTCAGCGCGGCAATCCGTTCCGCCGCCAGGCGGTCAAAGCCCGCCGGCGCGTTCAGCCCCGTGCCCACGGCCGTGCCGCCCAGGGCCAGGCTCATCAGCGGCGTCGCCGCCTGCCGGAGCATCTCCGCGTCCCGCTCCAGGCTGGAGCGCCAGCCGGAAATCTCCTGGCTGAAGCGGATCGGCGTCGCGTCCTGCAGGTGCGTCCTGCCGGATTTGAGCACGTCCCGGTTCTCCTCCTCCAGCTTCCGGAAGGCGGCCGCCAGCCGCTCCGCCGCGGGAATCACGCCCTCCGCCAGCGCCCTGGCCGCGGCGATATGCATCGCCGTGGGAAAGGTATCGTTGGAGCTCTGGCTCATGTTCACATCGTCGTTCGGGTGCAGCAGCCGCTTCCCGGCCAGCTCGTTCCCCCGGTTGGCGATGACCTCGTTCACATTCATGTTGCTCTGGGTGCCGGAGCCCGTCTGCCAGACCACCAGCGGGAAATGCTCCCGCAGCGCGCCTGAACGGATCTCCTCCGCCGCCCGGCAGATGATCCTGCATTTTTCCGCCGTCATCCGCTCCGGCACCAGCTGCGCGTTGGCCTCCGCGGCCGCCTGCTTCAGAATGCCAAAGGCCCCCAGGATTTCCTCCGGCATGGGCTCTCTCCCCACGCCGATAGGGAAATTGCGCCGGCTGCGCTCGGTCTGTGCGCCCCAGTACCGGTCCGCCGGCACCTCCATCTCGCCCATGGAGTCGTGCTCAATGCGCACCGCGGCCCCCTGCTTCAGCCCTGTCTCTCCCATGCGTGCCTCTCCTTTTTGCTCCGTCTTCTTCTGTCAGTATATGCTATTCCCCCGGTCATTGCAAGAATCGGAACGTCAAAAAACCCTCCCCGCAGGGAGGGCATTCCATCGTCAGGCATGGGATGCTTACTTGGTCAGCAGCAGCATCACCAGGGACAGCACCACGAAAACGCCGGCGGCAATCTTGGTGCCCAGGGCCAGCTTGGCTTCCAGGGTCTTGGACTTGCCCTTGCTGAAGTAGTTGTTGGCCTGGCCGGAAATGGCGCTGATACCGCCCTCTTCCGAGGACTGAAGCAGCACGGTCACGATCATGAACAGTGCCGCAAGAATGAGCAGAATGGAAACAACAGTCGTCATACGAATAACCTCCTCCTCAGTCAGCCGAAACAGAATACCATATCACGCCCGGAAACGCAAGCCTTTTTTTCGTTCTCCGGGCGCCCGGCCTCAGGGAAGATCCCGGTTCTGCTTCTGGGCAGCCAGGGCCGCCAGACAGTTTTCCTTGCTGCGCTCAATATGCGACCGCATGAGCTCCGTAAAGTGCTCCAGATCCTTCTGCTCGATGTAGTCCACCAGGCGGTGATGTTCCTCGTGGGCCGCGGTTCGACGGTCCTCCTGTTGAATCGCCATCGCCGAGAAGCGGCGGATATATTCATCCTGGCTCTCGATGACCCGCAGAATCCGCGCCTTTCCGGAGATGCGGGTCAGGGACGTATGGAACGCCCGGGCCAGCGGAGACAGGGCTTCCACATCGTCCACCGCCTGATACCGGTCCATCTCCGCCAGCTGCTCCCGCAATCCTGCGATGTCCTCCGCCGTGGCATTCTCGATGATGTAGGGCAGGGTCAGCATCTCCAGCGCGTTGCGAATCGTGTAAATCTGATCCACATCCTCCGCCGTAAAGGCGCGAACCACCACGCCGCGCCGCATCACATATTCCACCAGGCCGTCCCGCTCCAGCTTGCGCAGCGCCTCCCGGAGCGGCGTTCTGGAGATGTGCAGTCGATCCGCGTATTCCGTTTCCACGATCCGCTCTCCGGCGGGTATTTCCCCTGTGATGATCGCCTTCTTCAGCATCTCGTACGCGATCTCGCGAATGGGGCGACTCTCCGTCATCGGTTGAAAGATCAGTGACATCGCAGGCTCCTCCTCATATGGGAATCAATTCAGTCTGCCTCTTCAATTCCACATTACAGTAAATACAGCAAAAATACAAATCTGTCAATAGTGAATTTGACATCTGTCCAGCTTGACCGGCCGTCAGCCCCATTTTCGGGAAAATCCGCCCTTCCCAAAGCGTCTTTTTTCCGATATAATGGGCGTAACATTCAAACACTCCTTTCGGAGTCCTGGAGGCATCGAAATGAAAAAGCGTCTTTTTTCCCTGCTGCTGGTGCTGGTGCTCCTTACGCCCCTCGCGGTCGCGTCAGCCGCCTACTACCGTGTAAACACCAATTCCCTCAAGGTGCGCCGCCTGCCCGAATCCGGGGCCGCCGTGCTGGACAGCTACCGGCGTGACTGGGCGCTGACCGTCGAAAAAACCTATGGAGACTGGGCCTATGTCACCTTCACCAACGGGAAGGATGGCTATGTGCAGACCAAGTACCTCAAATCCACCAAGAGCTACACCGCGTACATCACCAAGGATGACACGGCCCTGCGCCGCGGCCCCTACTATACCTTTGACAACGTGGGCACTCTGGCCCGCGGGGCCAAGGTGACCGTGCTCAGCCACGGCTCCAAGTATGACTATGTCAGCTCCACCGTCGGCCGGGGCTATGTGCGCAACGGCTTCCTGAGCAAGAAGAAGGTCAAGGCCTCCGGAAAGGCCTCCACCTCCGCCACCATCGCCGATCCCTCCAAATCCTATGACGCCTATGTCATCAATCCCAACAATCGCACCGTGAACCTGCGCAAGGGCCCCGGCACCAACTACGGCGTCATCAATTCCTATCGGCCCGGCACCGGCGTCACCGTCATCTCCGGCGGCCCCGCCTGGAGCTACATTTCGATCGAGGGCGTGGAAGGCTATATGATGAGCCAGTATCTGACCACCGAAAAGCCCGCCCCGGCTGAAACGCCCAAGCCTGCCGGCGGAGACGAGGCGCCCGCTCCCGCGGAGACCTTTGTACCCTTCACCGCCACAGTCACCTCTCCCAATGGCAAGAGCGTCAACATTCATCGCGGAGCGGGCCTGGGCTACGCGAACGTGACCCGCGCCAGCGTCGGCACCACCGTGACCGTCCTGGGCCAGGTCAACAGCACCTGGATCAGGATCCAGATCGATGGCAAAATCGGCTACATCATGCGCAAATATCTGGAGTATTAAGCCATGCGGAAAGAGCATAAATCCCTGACGGTCTTTCTCTTCCTGGGCATGCTGCTGACCGTCGTCTTCGGCGTGGGGATGATCTGCAGCCGGAACCCCGGCGCCTTTCTCCCGCCCCATCGCTATGATTACGCGCTGGAATCCTTCCTGGCCTTCTGCCGGAACTGGTGGATTCCCGCGGGGTTGCTGGGCATCCCCATGTTCCTGGTCTCCCTGCTGCTCAGCCTCCGTCAGGAGTCCAGGGAGAAGCAGCGCTGAGCCGGCGCCGGAGCCACGGCCCCGCCGGCTCCCCGTCCATGGATATGAACCGCAATCAAAATCCCGGCCGGAATTCCGGTCGGGATCCTTCTTTTGGAAAAACAGGGGAAGACTTACCGCATGAACCGGCTCTGCCGCTCGATGGCCTCCGGATGGATGGCCAGCAGCTGGGCCTGCTCCTTGGTGATACGGTCCTCCTTCAGCAGCCGGGCCAGCTCCGTGTCCATGGACAGCATATCCTCGCCGCCGCCGTAGATCGCGTTGTCAATCTGGTGGGTCTTTCCCTCGCGAATCAGGTTCTGAATCGCGGGATTCACGCGCATGACCTCAAACACCGGATACAGCGTTCCGTCCTTCGTCAGCACCAGGCGCTGGGAAACGACAGCCCGCAGCACCATGGACAGCTGCGCCCGGATCTGATTCTGCTGGTTGGCCGGGAAAGCGTCCACCACACGGTCGATGGTCTTCGCCGCCCCGAGCGTGTGCAGAGAGGACAGCAGCAGGTGGCCCGTTTCCGCCGCAGTGATGGCGGTGGAAATCGTCTCGATGTCGCGCATCTCACCCAGCATGATCACGTCCGGCGCTTCCCGCAGGGCCGCGCGCAGCGCCCGGGCAAAGGTGCGGGAATCCGAGGGTACCTCTCTCTGGCTCACCAGGCATTTTTTATGGGTATGCAGATATTCGATCGGGTCCTCGATGGTGATGATATGTCCGCTCCGGGTCTGGTTGATCCGGTCCACCATGCAGGCCAGAGTCGTGCTCTTGCCGTTGCCGGCGGGGCCGGTCACCAGGATCATGCCGCTGCGCAGCTCGGACAGGCGCATGACAACATCCGGAATATGCCGCTCCTCCGGGCTCGGCAGGCCGAAGGCCACCGTCCGGCAGGTCAGGGCCAGGGAGCCCCGCTGATAATAGGTGTTGCAGCGAAAGCGGCTCAGCCGCGCCACCGCAAAGGAAAAGTCGTCGTCGCCTTCCTTTTCCAGCGTCTCCCGTCCCCGGCCGGCCAGCTCGTAGGCCCGGTCCACCAGCTTCGCGATATCCGCGGGAAAAACCTTATCCTCCGTGATCTGGATCATTTTGCCGCTGGACTTGGTCATGATTGGGGAGCCCGGCACGATGAACACATCCGAGCCTTCATGCTCCAGCGCCTTCTTCAGGATTTCGTCCAGAATCAGTTCCATTCCCAATCATCCTCCGGTTCATTCACAATCAGCCGATGGTCCGTCCAGACCAGTCTTTCCGCGGCGTCCGCGGGCATCACGCGCACCGCGCACTCCAGCATACGGTTGTCCAGCGGCTCCACCCAGCGGATCTGATCTCCGTCCAGGGTCATGTCCTCCGGCAGCCGCTCCGCGACTGCGGACAGAAAATCTTCGCTCTCCGCCTTCCGGGCCTCCAGCACGATGCCGTCCAGCTCCGCCAGGCGCTTTTCCGCGCGGGCGGACAGCTCATACACCTGGGTAATCATCCGCGTGCTGCGCAGGCTCAGGTTCTCATCGTTCTGCGCCGACACCAGCGTCAGCATCGCCAGGATGCACAGGGACAGCGTCACGACGATCAGGATCAGGGATGCGGCGCCCGGGCCCATGGCGATCTTCCGATTGTTCACGGGGCCACCTCCTTCTGCACATACCGCACGGAGGGAAGGGTCAGCAGCTGCTTCCCATGCGCTTCCGCGCTGACCAGCATCGTCCGCAGGATCCCGCCCTCGGATTCCTCGTTGCTTTCCGTAATCCGCAGCACATATCCATCCCGGTTGAGCACCCATTCATCCGCGTCCCGCACGCCGCCCAGGGCCTGCAGGTGCGCCTCCGGATCCTCGTTCCCGTACAGCTCCTCCGCCAGATTCTGCGCGTCCAGGATGGCCGCTCCGGTGGTCTGCGCGGCAACGCTCTTCTCCCGGGAAGCCGCGAAGAATTCCACCAGCGTGACAGAGACGAACATGAAGAAAATGATGACAATCAGCAGCTCCACCAGCAGAGCGTTCGCGCGGCTTCCACTTTTCATGCGTCAGCACCTCCCGCGCGAAGATAAATCTCCAGCTCGCTCTCCTCCCCGTCCGGCGTCGTCAGCCGGATGGTCAGCATATGGCCGACCAGCGAGGGCTTGAAGCCCTCCAGGTCGCAGAGGGTGTCGCCGGATTCGATGTCAAACTCCCGATCCGCCGAGGTGTAGCTCTCCCAGAGCTTTCCATCGTTGCAGAACAGGCGCTGAATATAGGTTTCTTCTTCAAACTGATCCACGATCTCCAGCACGTCCACCCCGTCGTAGGAGCGGATGCGCACCTCGCCGCCGTCCTGCGCCCAGACCGCGCTGCGGACCACCGCGGAGATGATGCGCTTGTCGTTCGTGGCCGCGGCCCGGGCCACCGTTGAGCGGTACACCTGCGCGCCCATCAGCACCAGCAGGGTGCTCAGCACCGCAAAGACAGCCAGCAGCAGCAGCACGAAAACGTTCTGCATCATGCGGGGCGGTTGATGCATCGGCTTGTTCACGGATCCATCGCCCCCTTCTCCACGACTTTGATATACGGCATGAGGTTCGAGGCAAAGGCCTCGTAGTATACGATGTAGCGATCTTCGTTGTAGGAAAGATGGTAATTCTCCCGCAGATAGCTCAGCTCAGCGGGATACAGGCCCTCCACGGCATAGCAGGTCAGCGCGGCGTTCTTCACCGCGTCCCGCACCATGGTCAGCTCCTGGTTTCCGCTCTTGGTCGTGATGCCGTTGACCAGCAGCACGAAGGCCAGAATCAGAGCGACGAACAGCACGATCGCGCCAATGTCCTTCCTGTTGATGCTCATCTCCGCCGCTCCTTTCCCTTCAGATTGATGGTTTCTTCCCTGCCGCTTACATGGCGCTCAGCACGCCCGCCATCGGCAGCATGACGCTCAGCAGAATCGCGCCGATGACCACGCACAGCAGCGCCACCAGCGTCGGCTCAATGATCGAAATCAGCCGGCCCAGATCGTCCTCCACCTGCTCCTCATAAATCGAGGCGATCTTCGCCATCACCTGCGGCTCGTGGCCGGAAACCGCGCCGACCTTCAGCATCCGGTTATGGAAATCGGCGAACAGGCCGCTCTTGGAAAGCGCCTCGGAGAAGGTCTCATCCTGCGCCATATGCTCCTTGACGATGTTGACCTTGGCAATGGCGTCCTCATCCGTCAGCGCGGCGGGCGCCATCTCCAGCGCGCCCTCCATCGGGAAGCCGCTGGAAAGCATCAGGCCCAGAATGCCGGCCACCCGGGCGGAGGACAGCTTGTCCATCACCCGGCGCAGCGGCGGGAACAGCCGCTTCAGGAAGGAAATGACCTTGCCCTTCTGCTTGGTCTTCATCAGAATCATGATCACCACCGCGCACAGGACGACCAGCCCGATCAGCGCCAGCACGACCCAGCCGGCCACCGTGCCCACGCGCATCAGCACGGAGCCGCTGCCGCTGCTGTCCACGCCCAGGGACTCCAGCACCCGGCGGAACACCGGCAGCACGCGCCACAGCAGGATGCCGATGATGATCACCAGCATGACGCCCAGCACCAGCGGATAGGTCACGGCGCTCATCGCGGCGCTGCGAATGCGGCCCTCCCGCTGATAGTAGTTGGACAGATTCACCATGATATCTTCCAGCCGGCCCGTCTCCTCGCCGATGCCGACCATTTCCATCATGTACTGGGGCCAGTTTTCCTCGTTCGCCTTCATGGCTTCATACAGGGAGCCGGTTTCCTCCACGACGTCCAGCAGATCGGTGTAAGGATGGTTTTTCACCTGCTCCTTCGCCTCATCCTCAGCCAGCATCTCAATGCCATCCCGGAGCGTCATGCCGGAATTGAGCATCAGCGCCACCTGGTCGCAGAAGCTGCTCAGTTCTTCCGAGGACATGACCAACTTTTTCTTTTCCGTGTCGGTTGCCATTTCGTTTCCCTCCAATTTGCCGCTTCGCTCAACGTGCCGCCCGCATTTAATAATATCGTTCGGTTGTATAGGTGTCCGTCTTGGAACTCGCGTTCAGCTCCGCGGTCGGATCAAAGAACTTTTCTTCCCCGTTCACCACCGCCGTCACCCAGGCGTGGTACGTGTTGGAGCCCAGGGTACCGATCATCAGCCGCGCGGGCACGCCCTGGCTCCGCAGCATCGCGATCGTCACCGCGGACAGATCCTGGCAGATGCCCATGTGCTTTTCCCAGCAGCCGTCGATATCCGGCAGCACCCCCGCCTTGACGGATACGCTCTTGACAAAGTCGTACACGAAGTGGGTCTTCATGTAGTCGCACACGGCCTTATAGATTTCCGCCTGATCCGTCATGCCGGCGCACAGCGCAGTGGCCTCGACAACGCAGGCGGTCTTTTCGTTATAATTGACGTACTGATTGGGGTAGAGGAAGCAGGCGTTCGGATCCTCCATCTTGACGTTGAGGCCGATTTTGCCCTCCTCCGAATATTTCTTTCCGCTGGCGTTCCGGTACAGCGCGATCTGATACTTTCCGCTGCCGAACTGCAGGGGGAAGGTTTCGTACATGCCGTCGCTGTTCAGATCGTAGTTCAGGGAGGCGTCCGCCGTCTTGACGCGGACCTTGTAACGCTTGCTGGAAGTCTTGGCCTTGACCATCACATAGCCCTGATCCATATTGCTGCAGTCGATGGTCAGATCCCCGTTCTTCTTCACGGTCTTCCCCGTCGCCTCCGGCATACGGATCTCGGCCTGGGAAAACAGCACGGACAGCGCGACCGCGAGCAGAACGACAGCCGCAACCAGGCGCCGTGTCACTTTCCCTCTCTGCATCATATCCGCCCCGCCTCTCTCAGTCCGAAACTTTTATATACATCTAAGTAACTTTACCATATTTTCGCGCTTCTTGCAACCATTTTTTACAAAAAGAAAACCCGCGGATAAACCGCGGGACTTTCGCGAATGGATTACTTGTTGACAGCTTCCTTCAGCGCCTTGCCGGCCTTGAAAGCGGGAGCCTTGCCAGCGGCGATCGTGACAGCTTCACCGGTGCGGGGGTTGCGGGCCACGCGCTCGGGACGATTCTTCGCTTCGAAGGTGCCGAAGCCAATCAGCTGAACCTTCTCACCCTTCACCAGCGCTTCAGTGATCACATCCAGCACGCCGTTCAGCGCAGCTTCAGAATCCTTCTTGGTCAGTTCAGTTTTCGCCGCCAGAGCAGCAACCAGTTCGCCCTTATTCATGATAAGGTACCTCCTTGCAATGTTTTTGCTCAATCAGTATATCCAAACCATTGTGACTGTCAAGCTTTTTTTGTTATTCTGCGCGGTTCCCGGCCATTTTGTCCCTTTCTCAGGCTCTTCCGGTCGGAAACCTTCCCCATTTCTTCCATTGGCATTTCTGGTATCTCCGGTTTCGGAGTTCTCCGCTCAGCTCCGCAGAAAGGCTTCGATCAGCTCCGCGCCCTCCGATTCCGGATCCCCGCTCATGTCCAGCCAGTGGATCCGCGGATCCCGGCGGAACCAGGTCATCTGCCGCTTGGCAAAGCGCTTGATGGCGCGGCTCAGCTCCTCCGTCATCTGGCCTTCCCCCATCCGGCCCGTCAGATACCAGGTCAGGTATTTGTATTCCAGGCCCAGCTTCTCCAGGAACACCGGGCTCACGCCCGCTTCCAGCATGCGCCGCACCTCTTCCACCATACCCGCCCGCATCCGGCGCTCCAGGCGTTCGTCGATGCGGGCCTTGAGCACCTCCCGGGGCCAGGTCACGCCGAGTTTGAGCACCTCAAAGCGGGATTCCCTGCCGGCGATATGATCGTCCCCCGCCTCCAGCTTCTCCAGTCTGCGCATGACCCGGTGCCGGTTTCTCGGATCCACCTCCGTCTCCGGTTCGCGCTCCCGCAGCATGGCGTAAAGCTCCTCCGTCGTGAAGGTCTCCAGCCTCTCCCGCACGGCGGGATCCGGCGCCTTTTCGCTCAGGATATATCCATCCGCCACCGCGTCCACATACAGTCCCGTGCCGCCCACCAGAAAGGGCACGCGGCCCCGGCTGACGATGCCGTCAATGGCCTCGTAGGCCAGGCGCTGGAAGTCCGCCATGGAGAAAAACTCTCCCGGCTCCCGCACATCCAGCAGGTGGTGGGGCACGCCCGCCATCTCCTCCGGCGTAATCTTGCCGGAGCCCAGATCCATGCCCCGGTAAACCTGCCGGGAATCCGCCGAGACGATTTCCCCGTCAAACCTCCGGGCCAGGGCCACCCCCAGCGAGCTTTTGCCGGAGGCGTTGGTTCCCACGATCACGATCAGTTTCGGCTTCATTCCGCGCCTCCCTCCGCCTCCGCAAACAGCACCTGCCGCAGCTCCGCCACGGTCTTGCAGTAGCGCGGGCTGTTGGCCCGCATGAAGTTTTCAATCCGGGGAATATCGTTGGCCCAGCCCGCCGCCGCGAAGGGCACGCCCGCCGCCCGCGCCATGTCGTACCCGGGCTTCAGATCATCCACCACCAGCAGCTCTTCCGGCCGGAGTCCCAGCCTGGCCATGATCTGCTCCAGCGGCCAGGGGTTCGGCTTGCGCTCCTCCGGCGGGCTCTCCCAGCCGAAAATCAGATCCGGCTCCGGCAGCCCGTTCTCCCGGTAGTCCCTGCGGATATTCTCCGTGAAGGAATGGCTGACCACGCACACCTTTCCTCCCAGCCGCTTCTGGTCCTCCAGAATTTCCCGGATCCCCGGATAGGCCCTGGGCACATGCTGCCGCACGTATTCGTTCCAGAACCGCTCCTCCTCCAGCATTTCCTCATAGCTCATTCCGCAGATGTCCGTGAACAGCGCGATAACGCCCGGATCGAAGTTCGCCAGAAAGTATTCCTCCAGCGACAGATGAATCTCCGGATGATGCTCCCCCATGTAAGCCAGAAAGGCAGGATAGTGCACCGTGGCGGTGGAGTTCACCGTCGTATCGTCATGATCCAGCACCAGGCATGGATATCTCAGCCGCATGCCGCGCCCCCTCTCTTTTTCCGTCCCGGTCGCTTCCGGTTCCCCG
>CAMNCR010000106.1 GCA_946534455.1 uncultured Clostridia bacterium
CGGAACAGGCGCTGCAGCTTCCGCTCCTCGGGGGCGTTGCCCTTCTGCACCTCCGCGCCGCAGGTTTCCACGCTGTGGGCGTTGTGCGCCTTGGAGGAGCCGGTGGCGCCGCCGATGCCGTCCCGGCCGGTGGAGCCGCCCAGAAGGATCACCACGTCCTCCGGCGCGGGCCGCTCCCGGCGGACGTTGGCCGCGGGGGCCGCGGCGATGACCGCGCCGATTTCCAGGCGCTTGGCCGCGTAGCCCGGATGATAGAGCTCATCCACGATGCCGGTGGCCAGGCCGATCTGATTGCCGTAGGAGGAATAGCCCGCCGCGGCGGTGGTCACCAGCTTGCGCTGGGGCAGCTTGCCCGGAATGGTCTCGGACACGGGGCGGGTCGGATCCGCGGCGCCGGTCAGGCGCATGGCGCCGTAGACATAGGCCCGGCCGCTCAGCGGATCGCGGATCGCGCCGCCGATGCAGGTGGCCGCGCCGCCGAAGGGCTCAATCTCCGTGGGATGGTTGTGCGTTTCGTTTTTGAACAGCAGCAGCCAGGGCTCCTTCTCCCCGTCCCGCTCGATCTCGATCTTCACCGTGCAGGCGTTGATCTCCTCGGACTCGTCCAGCTTCTCCAGCAGGCCCCGGCGGCGCAGCGCCCGGGTGGCGATGGTCGCCACGTCCATCAGGCACACGGGCTTTCCTTCCCGGCCCAGCTCCCGGCGCAGCGCCAGATACCGGTCATAGGCGGCCTGGAGCCCCTCGTCCTCGAAGGACACCCGGTCGATCTCCGTCAGGAAGGTGGTGTGGCGGCAGTGATCGCTCCAGTAGGTATCCAGCATCCGGATTTCGGTGATGGTGGGGTCCCGGCCCTCCTCCCGGAAATACGCCTGACAGAAGGCGATGTCCGCCTCGTCCATGGCCAGGCCGTAGCTGCGGATGAAGGCCGCCAGCCCCTCCGCGTCCAGCTCCCGGAAGCCCTCGAGCGTAGCCACCTCCGTGGGCACGGCGTAGTCCATCGCCAGGGTCGCCGGCTTCTCCAGGGCGGCCTCCCGGGCCTCCACGGGGTTGATCACATGCTTCTTCACCGCCGCGATATCCGCGTCGGACAGCGCGCCGTAGAGCAGATAGAGCTTCGCGCTGCGGATCAGGGGGCGCTCCCCCTGGGAGATGATCTGCACGCACTGGGCCGCCGAGTCCGCCCGCTGGTCAAACTGCCCCGGCAGATATTCCACGGCAAACACGGCCGCGGCGCCCTCGGCGTCCGCCTCCTCCATCGTCCGGTCCAGCTGCGGCTCGGAGAACACCGTGCCCACCGCCGAGCGGAAGATTTCCTCCGGGCAGTTTTCCACGTCATACCGGTTCAGCAGGCGCACCCGCTCCAGCCCCCGGATGTTCAGCAGCTCCCGGGCCTCGCTCAGCAGCGCCTGGGCCTCATGATCCAGCCCCGGTCTCTTTTCCACAAATATTCTGTATACCATGCTTTCCTCCATCCTTCCGCGGGATCCCGTCTCCATTACCGCCCGGCCCGGAGCGCCCTCTGGCCGATGTCCGTCCGGCAGTACCGGCTGGCAAAGGTGACGCCCTCCGCCAGGCGGTAGGCCTCCGCCACCGCTCCGGACAGGGTGTCCGCCACCGCGGTCACGCCCAGCACCCGGCCGCCGGAGGTCACCAGCGCGCCGTCCTCCCGGAGCGCGGCGCCGGCCACATAGGTGTGCGGCCCCGCCTCCTCCGAAATGGTGATCGGGAAGCCCTTTTCATAGTGCAGCGGGTAGCCCCTGGAGGCCAGCACCACGCAGCAGGCGTGGGCATCCCTGAACCGCACCTCGCAGTCGGCCAGCGTTCCCTCCGTCACCGCGCGCATGACCGTCAGCAGGTCGCTCTCCAGCAGGGGCAGCACCACCTGCGTCTCCGGATCGCCGAAGCGGCAGTTGTATTCAATCACCTTCGGCCCGTCCTTCGTCAGCATGAGTCCAAAGTACAGGCAGCCCCGGAATTCCCGGCCCTCCGCCTTCATGGCCCGGACGGTCGGCAGGAAGATCCGCTCCATGCATTCCGCCGCCACCGCCTCCGTATAGTAGGGGTTCGGGGCCACGGTGCCCATGCCGCCGGTGTTGGGGCCGGTATCCCCGTCCCCCGCCCGCTTGTGATCCATGCTGGACACCATCGGCACGACGGTCGTGCCGTCCGTGAAGGAGAGCACGGAAACCTCCGGGCCCTCCAGATATTCCTCGATGACGATGCGCTCGCCGCTGGCGCCGAACTTCCGGTCCTCCATGGCCTCGCGCACGGCCTGCACCGCCTCCTCCCGGGTCATGGCGACGGTGACGCCCTTGCCCAGGGCCAGCCCGTCCGCCTTGATCACGGTGGGAATCGGGGCGGTTTCCAGATACCGCAGGGCCGCATGCTCGTCCTCAAAAACCTCGTAGGCCGCCGTGGGAATGCCGTAGCGCTTCATGAGATTCTTGGCAAAAACCTTGCTGCTCTCGATGATGGCCGCGTTCTTCCGCGGGCCGAAGCAGGGCACGCCGGCCGCCTCCAGGGCGTCCACGCAGCCCAGGGCCAGCGGATCGTCCGGCGCGACCACCGCGTAATCGACGGCGTTCCCGCGGGCAAACTCCACGATCGCGGGAATGTCCGTCGCGCCGATGGGCACGCACGTCGCGTCGGCGGCGATGCCTCCGTTGCCGGGAAGGGCATAGATCTGCGTGACCTCCGGGTTTTCCTTCAGTTTTCGGATAATGGCGTGTTCACGGCCGCCGCTGCCGATGACGATCAGTTTCACGGGCCCCTCGACCTCCTGTTTTTTCAGATCAGTGATGGAACAGCCGCATGTGAGTGAAGCACATGGTCAGGCCGTATTTGTCGCAGCATTCGATGACCGCGTCGTCCCGGATGGATCCGCCGGGCTCGGCGATGTACTTCACGCCGCTGCGATAGGCCCGCTCGATATTGTCGCTGAAGGGGAAGAAGGCGTCGGAGCCCAGCGCCACATTCTGCCGGGTGCTCAGGAAGGCCTTCTTTTCCGCGTCGGTCAGGGGTTCCGGCCGGGCGGTAAAGTAGTTCTGCCAGATGCCCTCCGCGCAGACATCCTCCTCGTTCTGGTTGATGTAGCCGTCGATCACGTTATCCCGCTCCGGCCGGCCCAGATCCGCCCGGAAGGGCAGGCTCAGCACCTTTTCATGCTGCCGCAGGAACCAGGTGTCCGCCTTGGAGCCGGCGAGCCGGGTGCAGTGAATCCGGCTCTGCTGGCCGGCGCCGACGCCGATGGCCTGGCCGTCCACCGCGTAGCACACGGAATTGGACTGGGTATACTTCAGCGTGATCAGCGCGATGATCAGATCCCGCACCGCGGAATCCGGCAGCTCCCGGTTCTTCGTCACGATTTCGCTCAGCAGCTCCCGGTTGATTTCAAAGTTGTTCCGGCCCTGCTCGAAGGTGATGCCGAACACCTGCTTGGTTTCCTGGGGCTGGGGAACGTAGTCCGGGTCGATCTGCACGATATTATAGTTGCCCTTGCGCTTGGTCTTCAGGATTTCCAGCGCTTCCGGCTCATACCCGGGCGCGATGACGCCGTCGGAAACCTCCCGCTTGAGCATCTTCGCCGTGGTCACGTCGCACACGTCGCTCATGGCCACCCAGTCGCCGAAGGAGCACATCCGGTCCGTTCCCCGGGCCCGGGCATAGGCGCAGGCCAGCGGCGAATCGTCCAGGCCCTCGATGTCGTCCACAAAGCAGGCCTTTTTCAGGTCCTCGCTCAGCGGAATGCCCACCGCCGCGGAGGTGGGGCTCACATGCTTGAAGGAGGTGACCGCCGGCAGGCCCAGGGCCGCCTTCAGCTCCTTCACCAGCTGCCAGGAATTGAAGGCATCCAGGAAGTTGATGTAGCCCGGCCGGCCGGACAGGATCTGAATCGGCAGGTCGCTGCCGTCGTTCATGTAGATTTTCGCGGGCTTCTGGTTCGGGTTGCAGCCGTATTTCAGTTCAAATTCCTTCATGGCGCGCTCCTCCTCTTACTGATGCTTGTTCACGAGGCGGCTTTCCGTCTCGCCGGTGGTCAGATCGATCATGCGGACATAGAGGCTGATTTTGTTATCCTCGTTCAGGGAGCTCCAGAGGCTTTCGGTCAGGGCGTCGATGTCCTGGGGAATCGCCATGCGCTCCGGCTCGCCCTGGAAGGTGGGCAGGGGATCGCCGTCCTCCGCGTAGGTGTGCAGGAAATGGCCCACGCCCGCCACCGGCGCATAGGCATAGGTGAAGCGGTTGCAGCGGGTTCCCTCCGGATTGGCGCTCTTGAGAATGCTCATCTGATAGCGGAAGCCGCCCCCCGCGAAGGTCAGCAGGCCGCTGATGCGGGGCGTCCAGTTGGGTCCGTCCGGCTCAAAGCACCGGCTCTCCAGGCTCTCGGAGAAGGAAAGGCCCCGGCCCAGACCCTCGTAGATCGTATCCGTCTGGTCGCCGTTGGTCACGATGAGATGATTGTCCAGGGAGCGCACCGCGTTGTAGATGATCAGGGAAGGATCCTTCACCTTCGCGGGATCAAAGGGCTCGGTCAGCACCGTGCCGTCCTTCTCCACGAAGATGCGGTTGCGGCTGTTTTCGCTCCGGCCCATGATGAAATAGGCGGTCACGGCCTTCAGTCCGTCCGGCGTCATGCCGATCACGATGCCGCGTCCGGGATAGGGATTGGGGGTCAGCAGCTCTTCCGGGGTTTTGATTTCATAGATGTTCATGATTCCGAATTCCTTTCCTTTTCTCCGCTTGGGAACGCGTTCTTATGGGCGGCAGGAGGCCTTTTCCTCCGCCGCCAGGGCTTCGCAGACCTTTTCCAGGCTCCGGGGCAGCAGGATCCACTCCGCCTGCTCCATGACCCGCCGCTGCAGGATTTCGGGCGTATCGCCCGGCAGCACCTCCACGGCCTTCTGGGCGATGATCTCGCCCCCGTCCGGGATTTCGTTGACAAAATGCACCGTGGCGCCCGTGACCTTCACGCCCCGCGCCAGGGCGGCCTCGTGCACCTTCAGGCCGTAGAATCCCGCGCCGCAGAAGCTGGGAATCAGGCTGGGATGCACGTTCAGAATGCGGCGGGGG
>CAMNCR010000107.1 GCA_946534455.1 uncultured Clostridia bacterium
ACGAAAATCTATAAAACCTACGGCAACGACAGCCTCCGGGTGGTTCAGGAAAACCCCTATCAGCTGGCGGATGACATCTGGGGGATTGGCTTTCGGACGGCGGATACCATTGCACGGAAGCTGGGCTTTGACCCAAACCGGTTTGTCCGCCTGAGGAGCGGCCTGCTCTATACGCTGAACCAGCTGGCGGAGGATGGGCACTGCTATGCGCTGCGGGAGCAGCTGCTGCACGCGGCCGGAGAGCTGCTGGAGGCGGAGGAAGACGTGCTGAGCATGACGCTGGACGAAATGCTGCGCACGGAGGACCTTCGGACGCTGCGGATGCCGGAGGGGGAGGAGCGGGCCATCTATCTGCCGCCCTTCTTCTTTGCAGAGCTGGGCATCGCCAGAAGGCTCTGGCAGATCCGGCGAAACGGGGCGAAGCTGACGGTCCCGAAGGAAGGCCTGGTGGAGCGGGTCGAGGCCGGAACCGGGATGCACTATGATGACATCCAGCGGGAGGCGATTCTCACCGCCGCGGGGAACAAGGTGACGGTGCTGACGGGCGGCCCGGGCACGGGAAAGACCACCACCACGATGGGCATGATCCGGGCATTCCGGGCCTGCGGGGCCAGGATCCTTCTGGCCGCGCCGACCGGGCGCGCCGCGAAGCGCCTGTCGGAGACGACGGGGCTGGAGGCCAAAACCATCCACCGCCTGCTGGAATTCAAGCCGCCGGAGGGATACCAGCGGGACGCGGAGCATCCCCTGGAGGGGGATGTGCTGATTGTGGATGAATGCTCCATGATTGACACGATTCTCATGTACAGCCTGCTGAAGGCCGTGCCGGACAGCATGACGCTGATCCTGGTGGGGGATGTGGATCAGCTGCCCTCCGTGGGGGCGGGCAATGTGCTGAGAGACATCATCGCGAGCGAGGTATTTCCGACGGTCCGGCTGACGAGGATTTTCCGCCAGGCGCAGGCGAGCAGGATCATTACCAATGCGCACCGGATCAACCAGGGCGAGATGCCGGATCTGAGCAACGGCCCTGCAACGGACTTTTTCTTCATGGAGCGGGAAACGCCGGAGGCCGCTGCGGAGACCATCGTGGCCCTGGTGCGCAAGAGACTGCCGGAGCATTACCATATTCCCGCGACGGACATTCAGGTGCTGACGCCCATGCAGCGCGGGGTGGTGGGCACGGCGAACCTCAATCAGGTGCTGCAGGCGGCCCTGAACCCGGGGGAGGAGGGGCTCCGGCGCGCCGGCGTCCTGTATCACGCGGGCGACAAGGTGATGCAGATCCGGAATAACTATGATAAGGAAGTCTTTAACGGGGATATCGGCCTGGTGGAGGCGGTGGATCTGGCGGAACGGGAGATGCGGGTCCGCTTCGACGACCGGAGCATCACCTACGACGTGTCAGAGCTGGAGGAGCTTACGCTGGCCTACGCGGTGACGATCCACAAAAGCCAGGGATCGGAATATCCGATTGTGGTGATGCCGATTCTGATGACCCACTATGTCATGCTGCAGCGGAATCTGATCTATACCGGGGTGACCCGGGCGAAAAAGATCCTGGTGCTGGTGGGCACCCGGAAAGCGCTGCATACAGCGATCGGCAATCAGGCGGTCACCCGGCGGAACACGATGCTTTCCCTGCTGCTCCGGCAGGAGGCGGAACGGGGAGGGACCGCGGAGCCGGGGACGGACGGACAATGAAGACATGAAAAAACCCCGTCGGTTTGTGCGGACCGGCGGGGTTTGTCTTTGCTTGATGTGCGGCAGAATTATTCAGAATCAGACCAGCTCGAGGATGACCATTTCGGCGGCGTCGCCGCGACGGGGTCCGAGCTTGTAGATGCGGGTATAACCGCCGGAGCAGTTCTTTTCCGCGTTGCGGGCCTTGTACTTCGGGCCCAGTTCCCGGAACAGCTTCTCCACGACGGGATGCTTGTTGTCCTTGGTGCGCTCGCGGTATTCAGCCTTGTTCTCGTCGCCCTTCTTGGCTTCCTTCAGGTCATACAGGTAAGCCATCATGATCCGGCGGGCATGCAGCTTGGAGGGCGCGTCGTTCACAACATCCAGCGTGACCAGCTGTCCTTTATCGTTATGGGTTTCCTTGGTGGTGGTAACCGTGTTGTCGCATTCGCGCACAGCCAGGGTGATCATTTTATCGGCGATCCGACGGACTTCCTTAGCCTTGGCCTCGGTGGTCTCGATGCGGCCGTTCCAGATCAGATTGGTCACCTGATTGCGCAGCAGCGCCTTGCGCTGATCAGCCGTGCGACCCAGCTTGCGTTGGTTAGCCATGGGAATTTCCTCCTCTTAGTCTTCATTGGGTCGCAGGCCGAGCCCCAGGGCGTTGAGCTTCTGCTCAACCTCCTCCAGGCTCTTGCGGCCGAGGTTGCGAACCTTCATCATGTCTTCCTGATTCTTTGTGACCAGCTCGGACACATTGTTGATCCCCGCGCGCTTCAGGCAGTTATAAGCCCGGACGGAAAGATCAAGCTCCTCGATCGTCATCTCGAGAACCTTATCCTTCTTTTCCACTTCCGGCTGCACCGTGCTGACCGGCATCACCTGATCCGTCAGGGTGATGAACAGGCTCAGCTGCTCCGTCAGAATCTGCGCGGCGCTGGAGATGGCTTCCTCCGGCTTCAGGGTGCCGTTGGTCCAGATTTCCAGCGTCAGGCGGTCATAGTCCGTGATCTGCCCGACACGCGTATCCTCCACGGTGTAATTCACTTTCTTCACCGGGGTGAAGATGGAATCGATGGGGATCACGCCGATGGGCATGCTGGGAGTTTTATTCTTATCGGCGCTGACATAGCCGCGGCCCTGCTCCAGGGTCATCTGCATCTGCAGATGAGCGTCCTCATTCAGGGTGGCGATATGCAG
>CAMNCR010000108.1 GCA_946534455.1 uncultured Clostridia bacterium
ACTGACTGTGAGTTGGAGTGATCGTGATCCATGAGTCTTGACAAATTCCTTGCCCTGGGCCAGACGGCCCTGGAGCTCGGCCTGGTGAATTCGCTGACCGTGCTCGCGCTGTTTCTCAGCTATGCCATGCTGAACGTCTGCGATCTGTCCACGGACGGCTGCTTCACCCTCGGCGCCGCCACCGGCGCGCTGGTCGCCCTGGCCGGCCTTCCCTGGCTGTCCCTGCCCGCGGCCATGCTGGCCGGCGTCCTGTCCGGCTTCGTCACCGCCACGCTGCAGACCCGCATGGGGGTCCAGAGCCTGCTGGCGGGCATCGTCGTGAACACGGGCCTGTATTCGGTCAACATGGCCCTGACCGGCAACAAGGCCACCCTGAGCATGAACAAAACCCCCACCGTCTTTTCCATGGCGCGGGACCTGCTCCGGGGGACGCCGCTGGCGGGCCAGAGCACGCTCCTGGTCATGGCCGTCACGGTGGCGCTGGTGGTGCTGTTTCTCTGCGCCTTCCTGCGCACGAAGCTGGGTCTGGCCATCCGGGCCACGGGCAGCAACGCGGACATGGTCCGCTCCTCCTCCATCAACCCGACCTTCACCACCACCGTCGGCCTCTGCGTGTCCAACGCCATGACCGCCCTCAGCGGCTGCATGATGGCGCAGCAGCAGAAGAACTTCGAAATCAACATGGGCAGCGGCATGGTCACCGTGGCCCTGGCTTCCCTGCTGATCGGCGGCGTGTTCTTCGGCAAGGCCCGGAGCATCCCGCTGCGGGCTTTCGGCGCGGTGCTGGGCGCCTTCCTCTTCCGTCTGGTGTATGCCCTGGCGCTGCGGCTGGATATGCCCGCCTTCATGCTCAAGGCGGTTTCCTCCGTCATCGTCATTCTCGCCATCTCCGGCCCCTATCTGCGGAAGCAGGCCCCCCTGGCCCTCCGCCGTCTGCGGGCCTCCCGGGAAGGAGGGCGCGGCGCATGCTGAAGCTTCAGAACGTCTGCAAAACCTTCAACCCCGGCACCGCGGACGCGAAAACCGCCCTGGACCATGTGACCCTGCACATTGCCGAGGGCGATTTTGTCAGCATCATCGGCGCCAACGGCGCGGGAAAATCCACGCTGTTCAACGCCATCTGCGGCAGCTTTTTTGTGGATGAAGGGACCGTCTTTCTCGGAGGGCGGAACGTCACCCTGCTGCCGGAGCACGAACGCGCCCGGCAGATCGGCCGCCTGTTCCAGGATCCCATGCGGGGCAGCGCGCCGGATATGAGCATTGAGGAGAATCTGGCGCTGGCCGCGGGCAGCGGCGGCTGGCTTTCCCGCATCACCGCCGCGGACCGGCGCGCCTTCCGGGACCGGCTCAGCCTGCTGGGCATGGGCCTGGAGGATCGCATGAAGCAGCCCGTGGGGCTGCTGTCCGGCGGGCAGCGGCAGGCCCTGACCCTGCTGATGGCCACCTACCATGTCCCAAAGGTGCTGCTGCTGGATGAGCACACCGCCGCCCTGGATCCCGGCACGGCGGAAAAGGTGCTGAGCCTGACCCGCTCCATCGTGGAGGAAAACCGCATCACCTGTCTCATGATCACCCACAACATGCAGTCCGCCCTGGATCTGGGCAACCGCACCCTGATGATGGATCAGGGGCGGGTCATCTATGACGTCTCCGGACCGGAGCGCTCCCACCTGACCATTCAGGATCTGACCGACCGCTTCCGCCAGGCCAGCGGGCGCGCCCTGGACAACGACCGCATGCTGCTGGGGGTCGAAGGGACTTCCGGGCAGCGCGCATAGTCTCCCTGTACGCAGCGGGGGCCTGCCTTCCGAGGCAGGCCCCCGCTGCGCTGTTCAGCGCCTCAGCTCCGCCGAAAAGGCCGCGATCAGATCGTTGGCCGGCTTGCCCCAGGTGCAGTAGCCATTGTTGTCCGGTCCGGCAAAGTCCGGATAGAGCCGCGTTGCGGGCCAGTCCCACCAGCCCGTTCCCCGGACAAAGGGATGCCGGCGCAGCGCGTCCAGGAAGGCCCGGTACCACCGCTCCTGCGCCTCCGGGTCCGTTCCCCGGCCGAAGCGCCAGTCGTTGGGCCGGAATTCGCTGCCTTCCCGGGAGGGGCAGCCGCATTCCATGAACATGAAGGGCCGGCCTTCCCGCTCCGCCACCGCCTGAATGCGGGCGAAATGCTGATCCAGTTCGTCCATGGGGTAATAGCCGGAGGAGGAGATGACATCCACCGCGTCCCACCAGGTCAGGCGATCCTCCTGATACTTGTCGCAGTTGTAGCTGACCGGCCCGTGATAGATCTCCCGGGCGGCGGCGATCAGCGCGCGCCACTCGGCCTCCCGGTGATCCGTCCCCACCATCTCGCATCCGACGCACAGCAGGTCCGCCCCGTTGTCCTCCGCCATGCGGGCCACCCCGCACACATGCCGCTGCCAGGCCGGGAACCAGTCCTTCCAGCCGGGCTCCGTGGGCACCGGCGCGTCAAAGAACCGGATGTAGGCCCGCCAGTAGCCGTCCCGGCAGTTCACCATGGCCTTGAGAATCACACGCAGCCCCAGCTTCCGCGCGTGCGCGCACACCCGGGCCACGTCCTCCGCCGACATCACGTCCGGCCCCTCCGAGATCATCTCCGTCGAATAGGTATGCTCCTGCCAGGCGCACACCGGCAGGATGATCGCGTTGCAGCCCGTGGAGCAGGCCAGGCGCTCCAGGGACGCCTTCCAGGCTGTGCCCCCGGTAAATCCCCTCTTTTCGCAGAATCCATAGGTATAGGCGTTGAGAAACGGCATCTGTCCGGTCATGCTCCCTCGCTTCCTTTCCCGGCCGGGCTGCGCCCGGTCCTTCTTTCGCTGTGCACTTTACCCGTTTTCCTGCCGAAAGGCAAGTATCTGTTTGCTCTTTTGGCCGCCGTGCGGTGCTGCACGGCGGTAAACGCATCAGTCCCTTGTGTTTTTCCGGAAAGGAGCTTATACTGAGCCCGTTTTCCCCGTTCCGCCGCTTCAGAAAGGAGGTCCGCCCGCCATGTCCCCCAGCCATGTGACCCGGATGACCAGCGGAAAGATTCTGCCCCAGCTGGTTCGCTTCTCCGTTCCACTGATCCTGGGCAATCTGTTTCAGCTTTCCTATAACATGGTGGACACGATCGTCATCGGCCGCTTTGTGGGCAGCGCGGCCCTGGCCGCCGTCGGCACCTGCGATCAGATCATGACCCTGCTGATTCTGGGCGTCTCCGGCGTCTGCGTCGGCGCCTCCGTGCTGATGGGCAACTTCTTCGGAGCCGGCGAGGAAAAGCAGCTGCTGGAGGAAATGAAAACCACCGTGTCCCTGGGCCTCCTGTTTGCGGCGGTCGTGCTGGCCGCGGGGCTTCCCCTGACCGATCCCATTTTCCGGCTCATGCGCGTGCAGCCGGAATCCCTGGCGGATGCCCGGATCTATATGCGGGTCATCTTTGCCGGCATGCCCTTCACCGTGCTGTATAATATCTATGCCGCGGCCCTGCGCAGCGTCGGCGATTCCCAGACCCCCGTCCGCTACCTGGTTCTCTCCACCGTGCTGAACATGGGGCTGGATCTGCTGTTCGTGGCGGTGCTGGGCATGAGCGTCTTCGGCGCCGGGCTGGCGACCCTGCTGGCCCAGGCTGTGAGCGCGCTGCTGTGCATGCTGCATGTCAGCCGCCATGAGCCGCTCCTGCATTTCCCCTGGCGCACGCTCCGCATCAACCGGAGCCTGGCCGGCAAAACCCTGTCCTACGGCGGGCTCACCGCGCTGCAGCAGTGCGCCCAGCCCATCGGCAACATCATCATCCAGGGCAGCGTCAACGCCCTGGGCGTCACCGCCGCCGCGGCCTTCAGCGCCGCCCGGAAAATCGAGGATATCGGCCTTCTCCCCGGCCGGAGCATCTCCAACGCCATGACCTCCTTCACCGCCCAGAACGTCGGTGCCCGGGACGCGGAGCGCACGGAGCGCGGCTTCCGGGTCGGCATCGGCCTGGAGGCCGTCAGCGGCCTGGCGGTTTCCCTGGTGGTGCTGCTGCTCCGCGGCCCGCTGATGTCCCTGTTCACCACCGACGGCGCCATGATCGCCGAGGGCATCCGCTATTTCAGCATCATCGGCTTCTGCTATGCCCTGCCCTGCCTGACCAACGGATATCAGGGCTATCTGCGGGGCACCGCCCACATGGTCACCTCGCTGCTGGCCACGCTGACGCAGATTTCCGTCCGCGTCCTGGTCACGCTTCTGGCGGTGGGCACCATGGGCATTCCCGGCGTCGGGCTGGCCTGCGTCGCCGGATGGAGCGCCATGCTGCTCTGGCAGATTCCCTTCCGCCGTCATCTTCAGCGCAGACAGTTTCAGGAAAAAAACGCCGGATAAGCCGGCGTTTCATCTGCTTCGGAAGGGAGGAACCCCGGATGGCTCCGGATCTGAACCTGGAGATTCCCGCCGTGACGGCGGACTGGGCCGTGTGCGTCAAGCCCGTAGGCATGGAGTGCGAGCGGGAGCTGCCCGCCGCGCTGTCCGCCCGCATCGGCGGCACCCTGTTTCCCGTTCACCGGCTGGATCTGAATGTGGGCGGGCTTGTGGTCTTTGCCCGCACCCGCTACGCGGCGGCGGAGCTGTCCCGCCAGATACAGGCCGGCCGCTTCCGGAAGGAATACACGGCCATGGTCCACGGCCTTCCGCCGGCCTCCGGCCGCCTGGAGGATCTCCTCTGGAAGGACACGCGGCAGAAAAAGGTCTTCGTTGTTTCCCGCATGCGCATGGGCGTCCGGCCCGCCGCGCTGACCTATGAGGTGCTTCGCGCCGACGCGGAGGCCGCCTGCTCCGTGATCCGGGTGCGGCTGGAGACCGGCCGTACCCATCAGATCCGGGTGCAGTTCGCCTCCCGGGGCTATCCGCTCGTGGGGGATCATAAATACGGCGCGCGGGACGCGGAATCCGCGCCCCGGCTTTTCTCCAGCTGTCTCCGCTTTTTCTGGCAGGGAGAGGAGCAGTGCTTTTCCCGGATGCCGGACTGGGCCTGAGCTGTGATCAGCTCCGGCTTTTTTCATAGGCCAGCCGGGGATAGGGATCCTCCTCCACATAAATCGTTCCCCGGTGCTCAAACCCCAGCCCCGTCACCAGGCGCTGCATCACCCGGTTGTCCCCGTGGGTGTCGATCCGCAGATGGCCGCACTGGGCGAAGGCCCAGTTCAGGCAGAAGGTGCCGACGCCCTTCACGCTGCCGTCCGAGGCGATGCGGTGCACCACGCCGTAGGGGCTGTCGTCCCGCCAGGCTCCGTCGGTGATCCGCCGGTAGGTCGGCTCGATATCCGGACCGGAGGTGTAGAAAAAGGTGCCGACAACCCTTCCCGTCCCGTCGGTGCACACATAGCTGTGCCCCGCCCGGATATCCTCATGAATCAGCGCCTCCGGCGGCCAGTGGGTGGGTCCCCACTGATTCGGATTGCCGGTCCTCGCCATGAAGTCCCGGGCGATGGCATAGATCTCCATGATCCTTTCAAAATCCTGCTCTGTCGATTTCCGGATCTCCAAGGATCTCTCCTTTCCCGCCGTCCGGCCGCGCGCCGCCGGCGAACCCCATCTTCAGATAAACCTCCCGGTCAGGCTCTCCGGACACCGCCGGATGTCCTCCGGCGTGCCGCAGGCCACGATCCGGCCGCCCTCCTCCCCGCCTCCGGGGCCCATGTCAATGAGATAGTCCGCGTTCCGGATCACGTCCAGGTCATGCTCGATCACCACCACGGTCGCGCCGTTTCCGATCAGGGTCCGGAACACCTCCAGCAGCGTCTGAACATCCAGCGGGTGCAGCCCGATGGTCGGCTCGTCGAACACAAAAAC
>CAMNCR010000109.1 GCA_946534455.1 uncultured Clostridia bacterium
CCAGGAGCGCCAGCAGCACCCGGATCATCAGCATGCGGAATCCTCTCGGCTGTCTCATGGCGGTCACTCCCTCCCTTCCAGGCGCCGCATAGCCTGCCGCTGGCTGAGAAACAGCAGCCCGAACAGCAGAAACACCATGGCCGCGAAAATGTACGCAGCCGTCGTCACGTTCTGATAATTCAGCTTGCCGTACATATTGTTCATGTAATTCTGAAGGGTGTAGAGCGGTTCCTCCGGGTAGGCGCCGCCGATGAAGAACACTTCCTTGAAGATGCGGAACGCCGACACGAAGGACAGAATCAGCACCAGGAATGCCGAGGGAATGACCAGGGGCAGCGTGATGGTAAACGTCTGCCGCCTGAAGGAAGCCCCCTCCAGCGTCGCGTATTCGTACAGCACCTCCGGAATGCTCTGCAGCGCGGACAGAAAGATGACCACGCAGAAGCCCAGGTTCTTCCACAGGAAGAGCAGCACCACCGGCACCCGCAGCTCCGCCCCCATCAGCCAGTTGACCCGGTTCAGCCCCAGGGTCACCAGCAGCCGGTTCACCGGTCCGCCGTAGTCAAACCACAGCAGCCAGATAATCAGCACCGCCGAGGAGGGCATCAGATAGGGCATCAGTACGCTGGAACGGAAAAAAGCGCCGGCGGGGCGGATGCGATGCAGCCCCGCCGCCAGCACAAAGGACAGAAAAAACAGCAGCGGCGAACAGATCAGCGACAGCTCCCAGGTGTTTTTCAATCCCAGCTGGAACATGGGATTCTGCCATACCGTCTCATAGTTCCGGAATGCCACAAACTGGTTCTCAAAGCTGCCGTCCGTCACGCTGTACCAGATTCCGCCCACAAACGGAATCCCGTAAAACAGAAGCAGACCGGCGAGGCCTGGCAGCAGAAACGGCCAGGCCTGCCTCATTTTTTTATACAATTCCGAATCAGTTCCCTTCCAGGCGCATCATCTGCACCTTTCTGTCGATGGTGGTCAGCAGCTCCTCCGCCGGCACGGTTCCCCGCGCATAGCCATCCACGATTTCAAAATAGTTGGAGTTGGCATCCGTCACCATGGCGCTCACGAAGTCGTAGCTCAGCGGGCGCAGCCAGGGGGTCCGCGCCTGATACTCCGAAATCGACTGCGGGCTGATCAGCCAGTAGGTATCGTCCAGGCTGTCCAGGGACTCCTGATAGTTCTTCACCGACTCCTCCCAGATCTGGCGGTCTTCCTCGTTCTCCGCCTTTTCCAGCTCGGCCTTCGCCTGCTCCAGCCACTGCCGGAGGTTTTCCTTGGTTTCCTCGAAATCCGGAGAACGCAGCGGCTCGGTGCGATCCTGGAAGAACCCGTAGAGGATGTTCTCATCCAGGTTCTTCACCGTGGTGCGCAGGAATTCCGCGGCCTCCGCCGCGTGCTGAGAGTAGGGATTCACAAAGGCCACGCCCATCCGC
Source organism: uncultured Clostridia bacterium (assembly GCA_946534455.1). Classification (GTDB taxonomy): domain Bacteria; phylum Bacillota; class Clostridia; order Christensenellales; family Aristaeellaceae; genus Aristaeella. The sequence goes on from CAMNCR010000109.1 coordinate 1,440, forward strand.
ACCGGCAGCACCGGCGCCTCGTCCTCCCGGAAGCTCAGCGCGAAGGGCACGCCCTCCCCGCTCCAGCCCGAAAAGCTGATGCTGGTATAGGTCGAGATCAGCGGCTCCTTGTATTCATCGTAATTGATCATGCCGCCCTCTTCGGACATATCCGGCTCCCGCAGGCCCAGCGCATCATAATCCAGCTGGTCCAGCCGCTCCAGCAGGCCCCGCAGCAGGGGCGTGTTAAAGGCATAGTCCCGGCCTTCCCCGTTGATGTACTCCTGATACTGGTTCATGATGGAGTTCAGCACGGCATTTTTGAAGTTCACCCGGTCCGCCCAGATCTCGAAGACGCTCATGTCCGTTCCTTCCACTCGCGCCGGCAGCGTCTCCAGCCAGTCAAAGAACTGATCCCAGGTCTTCGGCAGCTCCTCGGGGGTGCCGCCCAGCTTCTCCCACAGATCCGCGCGATAGCCCATCGCGCTGCCGCTGAGGCTTACGGGAACGGCGATCAGCCGTCCGTCCTTCAGCAGCGCGTCCCGCGCGAAGGGATACAGGTTCTGCATCATGGCGCTCAGCTCCGTGTCCGTGGACAGGTCCGCCAGGAAGCCCCGGTTCCGCAGCGCGTCAAACTCGCTGCTGCTGTAGTCCATCGTATAGATATCCACCTGGCCGTCCTGGTTCATCATCGCCTGCAGCACGCTGTCCGGCGAGCCGTCCCGGCGGATCACCACGGAAGCCTCGCCGTGCGCATCCTCATAGTCGTACAGGGCTTCCGACATGGCCATCGTATAGCTGAAGTCCTGCACGTTCAGGGTAAAGGCCTCGTTCCGTTCCCCGTCCACGGTCCGCAGCAGCACCGTGTTATTCGTCCAGATCGCCAGCCGGTGATCCGGCAGCATCCGCATGCTTGCGTCATATTCCAGCGAGCAGTCATTCACCGCACGGGCCTGCTCCATGTCCAGGCCGGGCGCCTCCCAGACCTCGCCGGAGCGCACGAAATACAGCGTGTCGCCGTCCAGACAGATGCCCTGCAGGCCGCCGCTTTCCAGCGGAACGCGCAGCATCTCCTCCTCGCTCTGATCCTCCAGGTTCAGCCGCCGCACCACGAGCACCGGCGTTTCCTCCCAGTCGTAGCTCAGCGTCAGAATCTCGTCTTCCGTCGCCGGGAAGATGTTGTTCACATCCTGCAGCGGTATCTCGGTCACGCTGCCGTCCTTCAGATCGAAGACCTCCAGCATCTGCTGCCCGGAGGCGTCATAGATCATCGCCGCCAGCCGGTCCCCGGCCACCAGCGTGGCGTTGAGGTACCGGCTGCTCTTCCACTGGCCGTATTCCTCGATCATGCCCGTCCAGTCCAGCTGCGGAAGCTCCGTTTCCTCCAGCCGGGCCTCTCCGTT
>CAMNCR010000110.1 GCA_946534455.1 uncultured Clostridia bacterium
GATTTATTCTGGCTGTCGACGAGGCCTTCGCCGCCGTACATTTTGCGGAGTTTCGGCTTTTCGATCTTGCCGGTGGCGTTCCGGGGAACGGGGGCGAAGATGATCCGGCGCGGGCGCTTATAGCGCGGGAGGCCCAGGCAGAAGGTGTTGATGTCCTCCTCGGTGGCCGTGCTGTCGGGAACGAGCTCGACGATGGCGGCGGCGATTTCGCCCAGGCGGGTGTCGGGCAGGCCGATGACGGCCACGTCCTTGATCTCCGGGCAGGCGGACATGAAGTTCTCGATCTCCACGGGATAGAGGTTCTCGCCGCCGGTGATGACCACGTCCTTCTTGCGGTCGACCAGGTAGATGAAGCCCTCCTCATCCTGGCGGGCCATGTCGCCGGTCAGGAGCCAGCCGTCCTTCAGGGTTTCCGCGGTGGCCTGGGGATTGTTGTAATAGCAGACCATGACGCCGGGGCCCTTCAGGCAGAGCTCGCCAACCTCGCCCTGGACGACCTCGGAGCCGTCCGGGTTCACGATCTTCACCTCCCAGCCGAAGCCGGGGATGCCGATGGCGCCGACCTTGCGGACGTTCTCGATGCCCAGATGCACCGCGCCGGGGCCGATGGACTCGGAGAGGCCGTAGTTGGTATCGTATTCATGATTCGGGAAGTACTCCAGCCAGCGGTGGATGAGGCTCTGGGGCACGGGCTGCGCGCCGATGTGCATGAGCCGCCACTGGGACAGCTGATAGTCCTCCAGGTGAAGCTCCCCGCGGTCCAGCGCGGTCAGGATATCCTGTGCCCAGGGCACCAGGAGCCAGACGATCGTGCAGTGCTCATGGGAGACGGCCTTCAGGATGGTCTCCGGCCGGGTCCCCTTGAGGATGACGGCCTTGGAGCCGGAAATCAGGGAGCCGAACCAGTGCATCTTCGCGCCGGTATGATAGAGGGGCGGGATGCACAGGAAGCAGTCGTCCCGGGTCTGGCCGTGATGGGCCTGCTCCACGCGGGCGGAGTGAATCAGGGAGCGGTGCTTGTGCAGAATCGCCTTCGGGAAGCCGGTGGTGCCGGAGGAGAAATAGATAGCCGCGTCGTCATCCTCGGTGAGGGTGCAGGGCGGGAAGATGGAGCTGGACTCGTTGATGAGCTCAGCCAGATCGTCCGCGAAGCCGGGGCAGCCGGGGCCCTCGAACACCAGCGCCACCTGCGGAATCTTGTCCACGATCTCCTCCACGCGGCCGATGAACTCCGGCCCGAAGATCATCATATCGCTCTCGGAGAGCTTCAGGCAGTATTCGATTTCGTTGGAGGCATAGCGGAAGTTCATGGGCACCGCCAGGGCGCCGGTCTTCAGGATGCCGAAATAGATGGGCAGCCAGTCGATGCAGTTCATGAGCAGGATGGCTACCTTGTTGCCCTTGCCGATGTTGTGGCTGCGGAGCATGTTGGCGATGCGGTTCGCCTTCTCGTTAAAAACCGCCCAGGTGATTTCCCGGCGGTAATGCTTCTGCTTGGCGGTCGGCTCGACGAGCTCAAAATCGTGCCAGGTCACGCGCCGGGTTTCCGGCTGGTCCGGGTTGATCTCGATGAGAGCGGTGTCGTCCGGCCAGTCCCGGGCGTTCCGTTCCAGCAAATCGACAATGGTCATGTTCTCAAGTCCTTTCAGGTTTTCCGCGTCCGTGCGCTCCTGTAAACATACATCATTCTGCGGGCGAAAGTCAACCGGAATGCACCGAAAGAACGAAGCGGGCACTTTCAGGGCCCGCTTCGCGCAAATCTCCTATGGCGGCAGCCGGGGTGCACAGCGGAAGGAATATCAGAAGAAGCAGTAGCCCGTGTGGCGCATCTCCTTGAGGCGCTGGAGGGCAGCGTCGGCGTCCTGGAAGACGTCGCCGTCCGGCTTCTCCCGGTCGGAGAAGGCGACGCCCACGCTCAGGCGGATGGGCACAAGATCGTCCTGAGGCTCCTGCAGCTGGCGGGCGACATTGTCCATCTTGTGGGTGACGAGATCCTTTTCCCAGCTGGTGACGCGGGACATGATGATGGCGAACTCCGATTCCTGAAGGCGGCAGAGATGATCGACGGAGCGGAAGTTCTTCCGCAGCACCTCCGCCACACGGCAGATCAGGCGATCCGTGTACGCCTTTCCGTGCTCCCGGCTGATCTCCTCGAAGCGGTCGATTTCGGCAATCATGACGGCGATGTGGTCATGGTCCGAATCATGGAAGAGGATGTCGAAGGCGCTGTAGTTATACAGACCGGTCAGCGGATCGTGGAGAGCGTTGTAGGTGAACTTGTCCCGCCGGGAGCGCCTGGGCTTCTTCAGCGGCTCCATGGGGCCGGCGCGGTGCGCGAGGAGATACGCCTCGAATTCATCCGTGGGCAGGGGTTTGGAGAAGAAATAGCCCTGGATGAAGTCACAGCCCATGGCCTTGAGCGTAAAGACCTGCTCGGCGGTTTCCACGCCCTCGGCAATGGTGGGCACCTCAAAGGATTCGGCCAGGCGGATCATGATCTCCAGAAGGCGGGTATCCTTGCGCTGCCGGAAGGCGGTGCGGACGAACTGCATGTCCAGCTTCAGGGCGTCGATGGGCAGGGTCGAAAGCATGTTCAGGGAGGAATAGCCGGAGCCGAAGTCGTCCATTTCGATGCGGAAGCCCATCTGCCGCAGCTGATTCACCTTGCCGATGATCTGATCCGGGTTCTCCGTGTAGGCGGACTCGGTAATCTCCAGAAGGATGTCAAAAAAGCTGAGGCCGTTTTCCAGGACCAGATTCCGGAGCTTGTCCACGAGGCCGGCGTCATACAGATCCACCCGGGAGACGTTCACGGACACCGGCAGGGTGATATCCAGCCGGTCCCTCCAGTCCCGGACCTGGGCGGCCGCCTCGGACCAGACATAGTAATCCAGGGTCTGGATGAGGCCATTGTTTTCAAAGAGCGGGATGAAGATCCCCGGGCTCACCAGGCCCAGCTTCGGATGCTGCCAGCGAACCAGCGCCTCAGCGCTGGAAAGGATGGGCTCCTCTGAGCGGATGCTGAACTTGGGCTGATAATAAACTTTAAACTGCTTCTCCCGGATGGCGGTGGGGAAATCCTCGATCAGCTGTTCCGCCAGGACCTCCGATTCATGCATGGAATCATCATAATAGCCGACGGCGCGGTTGAAGCTGCCGCGCACGGTATCCGAGGCCATCTTGGCCCGGTCGAAGCGCCGCTCCAGATCCAGCTTCCGATCCACGCAGGAATAGATGCCCATGCGCAGGCGGATCCGGTTTTCGCTCCGATCCTCCTCATTGATGCGGCCGGAGATCCGCTCCAGCAGCTGCTCATAGTCCTCCCGGTGCGCCAGATAGAGCAGGAAGCTGTCCGCGCTGGTGCGGCAGGCGATGCCCTCCGTTTCCTGCAGGATTTCCTTCAGCTCCTGCCCGATAAGGGCGAGCACCTCGTCTCCGTAGGCCTTGCCGTAGCGATCATTGATCATATGGAAATGATTGATGTTGATGTGGACGGCGTCGGCAGGCTGGTCCTGGCGGAAGGTATCGAGCTGCTGGGCATAGCGGTAGAAGAAGTCCCGGTTCAGCAGGCCCGAAATCTGATCCCGCTCCGTCCAGCGCAGGATGTCCTGATCCTCGGAAAGCTCGATGGTGCGGCGCACCCGGGCCTGAACCACCTGGGGGCCGGGATAGGGCTTGGGGATAAAATCGACAGCGCCCTGGTCCAGGCAGGCCACCTCGGCCTCGCTGTCCGCGGTCATGACGATGACCGGGATCCGCGCGGTGCGCGCGTCCGCCTTGATCCGGCTCAGCACATCCAGGCCATGCAT
>CAMNCR010000111.1 GCA_946534455.1 uncultured Clostridia bacterium
GATTCATCAGTACACCATCATGTGCGCGCCGCGCCAGAGTCAGGTGGCTGCCATCGAGGCACTGCGCGGCGGGCGCGAAAACGGATATGAGGATATTGAAATGATGCGGGAGAGCTACGACCGCCGCCGCCGGCTGATGGTCGCCTCCTTCCGGGACATGGGGCTCCACTGCTTTGAACCCTTCGGCGCGTTTTACGTCTTCCCCTCCATCCGGAGCACAGGGCTGACCAGCGACGAGTTCTGCACCCGGCTTCTGCGGGAAAAGAAGGTGGCGGCCGTCCCCGGCACTGCCTTCGGCCCCTCCGGCGAGGGCAATATCCGCTGCTCCTACGCCACCGCCATCAGCAATCTGAACATCGCGCTGGACCGCATTGCCGAGCTCGTCCGCGCGCTGAACTGACCCCAGGAGGTTTTCATGCGCAGAATCGTTTCCCTGTTTCTGGCCCTGCTTGTGCTGCAGGCCGCCCTCCCCGCCTCCTCCCTGGCCGAGGATGACGATGATCTGCTGATCGAGGAAATCATCGAGTCCGTCGAGCCGGAAAACACCCCCGGCATCTATGAGAGCGACGGCTCCGTGCTGCTGACCATCTCCTGCACGGGAGACTTTACCATCGGCGGGGACAGCCGGAAGAAAAAGAACATTTTTGAGGATGAACTGAAGAATCAGGGCGGAGATCTGAACTTCACCATGCAGAACATGCGTTCCCTGTTCCTGGCCGATGATATGACCCTGGTGAACTTTGAAGGCACGCTGACCGAGTCCACCCATATCCCGGGCAACAAGGTCAACAATCAGTTCCTCTTCAGCGCGCCGCCCTCCTATGTCTCCATGCTCTCAGACAACGGCATCGAGGCCGTTTCCCTGGAAAATAACCATATCATGGACCATGGCGAGGAAGCCTATGAGGAGACCAAGCAGACCCTCCGCAACGCGGGCATCGTCTACTCCAATTCCACCGAAATGGGGGTCTTTGAAGTCAAGGGCATCCAGATCGCCATGCTCAGCTACCTGTGCATCGACCGGTACGATTCCCTGTGGGACAAGGTTCCGCAGGACATCCGGGAGGCCAAGGAGAAATATCCCCTGGTCATCGTCTCCTTCCACTGGGGCAATGAAAAGGATTACTCTCCCACGGACAATCAGATCCGCATGGGACGGCTGGCCGTGGACAGCGGCGCGGATCTGGTCGTCGGCCATCACTCCCACCGGATGAACCCCATTGAATTCTATCAGGGAGTCTATATCTGCTATTCCCTCGGCAACTTCTGCTTCTCCGGAAACAGCAAGCCCAGCGACATGAATTCCTACGTTTTTCAGATCCGCTTCCGCGTCAAGGACGGCGCTGTTTCCACAAAGGGCTTCCGGATCGTGCCCATTCGCATCTCCTCCCGCACGGACCGAAACGACTTCATTCCCACCCTCATCACCAAGGATACGACCATTGACGCGATTCTCAACACGCTGACTGAGAACGGCCGGAAGCTGGAGTATGCCGTCTCCTCCTATCCGCTGGAATGGGAGTGACCCGGATGCGCAGAGGCTTTTTCGTGTTTTTCCTCCGGGTGCTGCTCCTGGGCAGCTGCCTGATGCTGTTCCCCGCGCCGCGGCACACCGCCGCGGCGTCTGAAATTCCGTCCGTGGGGGATCTGGTCGCCTGGGGCCGGTATGAGCAGGATAACGATTTGGAAAACGGACCGGAGTCTGTCCTCTGGCGGGTGCTTGCCCGCCGGGGAACCACCGTCCTCCTGTTCTCGGACGCGGGGCTGGACGCGCGGAAATTTCACCATGACAACATGCCCGTTCAGTGGAGCGACAGCGATCTGCGCGCGTGGCTGAATCATGACTTCCTGCAGCAGCTGCTGTCCGAGGAGGAACAGACCGCCGTCTGCGTTTCTCATCTGAAGGCGCTGCCGCATCCGCGCTTTTCCACCGACCCCGGGCGGGATACGGACGATCTGATCTTTCTGCTGAGCATGCAGGAGGTGGAGCGCTACCTTCCGGAGCCCGATGATCGGCTGTGCGTCTGCACGCCCTACGCGAAGGCCAGCGGCGCCTATCGGGGAGAAAACGGCATGAGCGGCTGGTGGCTCCGCACGACGGGGCACAGCGCCGACGATGAGGCCCGGGTCAGCACGGAGGGGCACTTCGTCAACTACGATGTCGACTGGGGCAAGGACGTCGTCCGTCCCGCGCTGTGGGTGGACGCCGCCCTGGCGGAACTGATTGTTACAAAAAATTAAGATTTTTTGACACTACATCTTGTGGAAATATCTTGACGAAAACCGCATATTTAGTTATCATGATCACTGATATATTTTGACAGATTCCTGTCGGAAGGAGGGTGCTTCATGATTGCGGGCAGCGGTTCCAAGCCTGTTTTTCAGTATAAGTTTCGCCCTCTGAGGAACGACAGCCGCGCCATGGACGGCGGGTTCACGGTCATTCTCTATGAAAACCGCATCCTGTCCTTCAGCATCTACGATGTTTCCGGCGCCTTTCTGGATGAGCTCTGCTTCTCTCTGCCGGGCCGCGTGCTGCAGTGCTTCTACGGTCTTCTCCGCAATGCCTCCAGCTGGCTCGGAGCCACGCCCTGCGATCTTCGCAGCGCCAAGGGCTCGCCCTATGGCTCTTCCTTTGCTTTCGACGGATATGATCCGATCCTCGTCTGGGGCATCAACGATCTGCTCTCTGAGCCCACCGGCTCGGAGGAGGGCTTCTTTGCCCGCCATCTCTATGTCCTTTTTGAGGATGTAGCGAACCTGTTCGCGGAAAACGGCATCCGGCTCTCCCTGGACGGGTTCACCTGGGACAGCTCCCGCATCCGGCCCTTCCGGAAAAACCAGCTCCGCTATTCCGGGCAGCAGGGCGTTGTCTGACGCGGAGAACACAGCGCTCCGGCGCTTCTTTTTTTATTTTTGAATGGAGGGATTTCACATGACCAATCAGGAAAAATGGAGTGCCTGGTGCGGCTGTGCCGCCATGCCCGAGGAGCTGCTTCAGGAGCTTCGCGCCATGGACGCGGAGCAGCTCAACGACAGCTTCTACCGGGATCTGGCCTTCGGCACCGGCGGCCTGCGCGGCGTGCTGGGCGCGGGCACCAACCGCATGAATGTGTTTACCGTCATGAAGGCGACGCGCGGCCTCGGGCGATATCTGCTCGAGAGCTTTGACCGTCCCTCCTGCGCCATCAGCTGTGACAGCCGGATTCACAGCCGGGATTTTGCGGAGCTCACCGCGGCCACGCTGGCCGCCATGGGCATCCGGGTCTGGCTCTATCCGCGTCTGCAGCCCACCCCCATGCTCAGCTACGCCGTCCGCCATCTGGGCACCAGCGCCGGCGTGATGATCACCGCCTCCCACAATCCGGCCAAATTCAACGGCTATAAGGTCTACGGCAGCGACGGCTGCCAGATCACCCTGGAGGCGGCCGACCGCATTCTGGGCTTCATCCGGCAGGAAGCGGATCTGGCCGATGCGCTGCCTGACTTTGACCGGGGGCTGGCGGAAGGCATCATTTCCTATATAGATGAGGACACGATCGAAGCGTATTATCAGGACATCTGGAAGCTGCGCGTTCATCCCTGCGAAACGCCGCTCCACGTGGTCTATTCCCCGCTCAACGGCACGGGCAACGTACCCGTCCGGGAAATGATGCGCCGCATGGGCAACATCCAGGTGGATATCGTCCCCGAGCAGGAGCTGCCCGACGGGCACTTCCCCACCTGCCCCTATCCGAACCCGGAAATCCGGGAAGCCATGGCGCTGGCCATCGCCAGAACGCTGGAAACCGGCGCGGACTTCTGCTTTGCCACGGATCCGGACTGCGACCGCATGGGCGCCGGCGTCCGCGTCGGCCAGGACGTGCAGCTGATCAGCGGCAACGACATGGGCATCCTGATGCTGGACTATCTGTGCCGTCATATGCCGGCGCAGGATCCGGCCCTGCCCCGCGTGGCCGTCAAAACCATCGTATCCACGGAGATGGCCGCCGCCATCTGCGCGAAGTACGGCGTGGAGCTTCGCAACGTGCTGACCGGCTTCAAGTTTATCGGCGAACAGATCGGAAAGCTGGAGGCGGAGGGCCATGCCGATCGCTTCCTCTTCGGCTTTGAGGAAAGCTACGGATATCTGTCCGGCACGGATGTGCGGGATAAGGACGCGGTCAACGCCGCGCTGCTGCTGTGCGAAATGGCGGCCAACCTGAAGGCGGAGGGAAAAACGCTGCTGGATCGCCTCTCCGAGCTTCGGCAGGAGTTTGGCTTCTATGCGCAGCGCCTGCTGACCTTCCAGTATGAGGGTGAAAACGGCGCGCATCAGATGGCCGGAATCATGGAAGCGCTGCGCAGGCCGATGGACCGGTTTGAGGAGGAAGCCCTCCGCGGCGCCGCGCGGATCGACTACCTGCGGGATGACACCGGCCTCCCCCGGAGCGACGTGCTGTCCTTCGCCCTGCCGAACGGCTTCCGGTTCATCGTCCGTCCCTCCGGCACCGAGCCCAAGCTGAAGGCCTATCTGTTTGCCCAGGCCGCCTCCCAGGAAGCAGCCGAGAAAGAGCTGGACGGGCTGGAGACGCTGGTCTCCTCGCTGTGCCGCGCATAAAGCCCGGTTTTCCGGGGAAAAAAAGAAGCCAGGCCAATGAGCCTGACTTCTTTTTGATTGCTGAAAATCAGAACCGGGCGTTCTGGCGCTGCGCTTCGAAGCACTCACGGCAGTACACAGGGCGATCTCCACGGGGCTGGAAAGGCACCTGGGTCTCACAGCCGCAACCATCGCAGATCACGGTGTACATCTGGCGGGGAGCACCGCCATTGCCATTCTGCGCACGACGGGCAGCACGGCAGGCCGGGCAGCGGCTGGGCTCATTCTGGAAGCCCTTCTGCGCGAAGAATTCCTGCTCGCTGGCAGAGAAAACGAATTCGTTGCCGCAGTCACGGCAGGTCAGGGTTTTGTCTTCATACATGGGGAAAAACCTCCTTTAAAATGTTGTCTACCCGCGCCATTGGTTTGATACGCCCCGTTCCAGACAATGGTTATGAATAAACAACCATGGAGGAATTGAACTGGTAAAACACCATGGGGTTGGGTTTACGGTGCGCATTATAGCATGCCAATGGACATTTGTACAGTTTTTTTCTGTTTTTTTACAAAAAAATCCGTCGCACGC
>CAMNCR010000112.1 GCA_946534455.1 uncultured Clostridia bacterium
CTACTATCCGCTGTACGGCTGGATCTACGCCTTCCATGACTACATGCCTCCCAAGCCGATCTCCGCGGATACCTATGTAGGGCTGAAGTGGTTTACCTACATCATCGATAACCCGACCCGCATGGCGGATGTGGGCCGCGTCCTGGTGAACACCTTCGCCATGAGCGGCATCTCCCTGGCCTTCAGCTGGTTCCCGATGATCTTCGCGGTGTTTCTCAATGAAATCCGCTGCAAGCCCTATCGGAAGATGGTGCAGACCGTCACGACCCTGCCCAATTTCATCTCCTGGGTGCTGGTGTATTCCGTGGCCTTCAACGTGCTCAGCTCCACCGGCGCGGTCAATTCGGTGCTGGTGAGCCTGGGTCTCATCGACAAGCCAATCGCCTTCCTGAGCTCCAAGGAGCACATCTGGTTCAAGATGTGGCTCTGGCTCACCTGGAAGAACGCCGGCTGGGCCGCCATCATGTACCTGGCCGCCATTTCCGCCATTGACGAGCAGATGATCGAAGCCGCCAAGGTGGACGGTGCCACGCGCATGCAGATCATCTGGCGGATCACGATTCCCTGCCTGCTGCCGACCTACTTCGTCATCGTCATGCTGAATCTGGCCAACTTCCTGTCCAACGGCATGGAGCAGTATTACGTCTTCCAGAACAATTTCAACCGGAAAACCATTGAGGTTCTGGATCTGTATGTGTATAACATCGCCACCACCGGGCGCGGCAATTATCCGCTGTCCACCGCCATCAGCATGCTCAAGAGCATTGTCAGCGTGGCGCTGCTCTTCATCACGAACACCGTTTCCCGCCTGGTGCGCGGGGAAGGCTTCGTGTAAGAAAGGGGGCACAGCAGATGAAGCAGCATGTCAGCCCGATGAACCGGCAGAGCGTCGGAGACAGGGTTATCAGCGTCATTACCTATATCGTCTATGCCTTCTTCGCCTTTGTGTGCGCCTACCCCTTTTATTACATCATCATCAACTCCATCAGCTCCAACACGCTGAGCGAGCGGGGCAAGGTGCTCTTCTGGCCCATGGAGATTCATTTCAAGAACTACACCCGGCTGGCCACCATTCCCGGCCTGCTGGACGCGGCGAAGATCTCCCTCATGCGGACCGTCATCGGTACCATTCTGACGGTCATGATCGCGGCCTTCCTGGGCTACATGTTCACCCGGGAGACGCTGTGGAAGCGCAAGGTGTGGTTCCGCTTTGTGGCGGTCACCATGTATGTCAACGCCGGCATCATTCCCTGGGTGCTGTGCATGCGCAACCTGGGCCTGGCCAACAACTTCTGGGGCTACATCTTCCCCATGGCGGTGCAGCCCTTCTACATCATCCTCTGCAAGACCTACTGCGAATCGGTTCCCCGGGAGCTGCAGGAGGCGGCGGAGATTGACGGAGCCGGAACCCTGCGGGTTTTCTTCCAGATCATGCTCCCGGTCATCAAGCCGATTCTGGCCACCATCGCCATCTTCGCGGCGGTCAATCAGTGGAACTCCTTCCAGGACAACCTGCTGCTGATGCCCAACCGGCCGGATCTGAACACCCTGCAGTATGTGCTGTATCAGTACATCACCCAGGCCAACAGCCTGAAGGCCCTGGTCAGCAACACCACCAACTCCAACGCGGTCATGGCCGGTCTGGCCACCGCGGCCACGGCCACCTCCATCCGCATGTCGGTCACCGTGGTCGTCGTGCTGCCCGTCATGCTGATCTATCCCTTCTTCCAGCGGTTCTTCACGAAGGGCATCATGATCGGCGCCGTCAAGGGCTGACCGTCCCCGTTCCCATCGGATTGAAGGCATGAATGCCTTACATCATATTCTTAGAAGGAGGGTACTTTTATGAAACGGTTTCTGTCTGTTCTGCTGACGCTGGCCATGCTTCTCAGCCTGGTTTCCATCAGCGCGGTGGCTGAGGAACAGGAGCTCCTCACCATCGATGTGTATGACGACGCTGCCAACTACAACGGCCTCCAGACCGGCTGGTTCGCGCAGGTGATTAAGGAACGGTTCAATATCGAACTGAACATCATCGCCTCCCAGGTGGTCGGCAACACCGTGTACGCCACCCGCTCCGAAGCGGGCAATCTGGGCGACATCATCCTGGTGGACAAGGCCAAGTTCCCGGAAATCGTGGAAGCGGGTCTGGCCCGGGATATCAGCGACAAGCTGCCCGAGTGCGAAAACATCATGAAGTTCAAGACGCAGATTGATGTTTACAACAAGGGCCTCACCGGTGAAGACGGAAAGTATTACGGCATCCCCACCGAGATGACCGACACCTCTCCCGTCTCCCTGACGGATGACGTCATCTACTCCACCCCCAAGGTCCGCTGGGATCTGTATAAGGAAGTGGGCTCTCCGAAGCTGGAGAACCTGGATGACTTCCTGGCCATGCTGCAGAAGATCCATGAGATTCATCCCACCAATGAAGACGGCGATCCGGCCTATCCCTTCACCCTCTGGGCGGACTGGGACGGCAACGACAACATGATCGGTATCGCCAACGTGGTGCAGCTGACCACCTGGTACGGCGAGAAGCTGAAGGGCAGCGCCATGCTGAAGCCCGACAACACCTTCTCCCCGCTGTACAACCGTGAGAATGCCTACTACACCATCACCAAGATGCTGAACAAGGCCAACCAGATGGGCCTGGTGGATCCGGACTCCGGCACCCAGCCCTGGGATACCGTGGCCAGCAAGCTGTCCTCCGGTCGCGCGGACGTGATGTGGTACAGCTGGCAGGATGGTTTCTGGAACAGCGTGGATCGGCTGAATGCCGGCACCGGCTTCATCTTCATCCCGATCGCGGATCAGACCTACTACGCGGACGCGGACCGTTACTTCGGCTCTGACCGGATGTTCGGCATCGGTTCCGGCGTGGACGGTGAGAAGTATGAGCGGATCATGGCCTTCCTCGACTGGTATGCCAGCCCCGAAGGCGTCACCTTCCAGCATGACGGTATCGAAGGCCTGAACTACACCGTCGGCGAAGACGGCAAGTTCATCCCCTACAAGGACAACGCGCTGATGGACAACCTGCCCGTGCCGGAAGAATACGGCGGCGGCGGATTCAGCGATGGCAACAACCAGATCAACCAGTGGATCGTGTCCGCGCTGTGCGTGAACCCGATCACCGGCGAGCGCTTCGCTCAGAAGTACTGGCAGTCCTATAAGGACATGACCATGACTGAGATGAAGAAGGAATGGCAGGAAATGTACGAAGCCGAGGATCCGGTGGACTGGATGAAGAAGAACGGCAAGCTGCTGGCCAGCCCGAGCGTTGACTTCACCCCCGCCGCGGACAGCAACGACATCATCGCCCTGCGTTCCGAAGTGAACAAGTGCCTGTGCGACTACACCTGGCAGCTGATCATGTCCTGCGCGACGGATGAAGAGTTCGAAGCGACCTGGGACGAGATGGTCGAGCAGCTGGATGGCTTCGGCTACAAGGAACTGTATGAGTATGACTGCAGCGTCTGGCAGCCCGAAATCGATGCGAAGATCGCCGCTGCCGCCGCCGTCGAGTAATTCCCCTGTGTCCCATTCCTGGGCGCTCCTTCCCGGAGCGCCCTTTTTTCAAAGCCAGAAAAGAAGAGAGGTCGATTCCATGAACCAGCCCGATCTGTCCGCCCTCCTGCCCGACGGAAGCTCCTACGAATTCTGGGAAAAGGAGCCCGTGTGGATCCGGGAGCTGCATGTCAGCGCCTCCGATCCCGCCGCCTCCGATGACAACGACGGCAGCCCCGCCGCCCCCTTCCGCACCATCAGCCGGGCGGCCCGGGAGGCCACGCCGGGCACCCGCGTGCGGATTCACGCCGGCCTCTACCGGGAATGCGTCCGTCCGGAGCAGGGCGGCACCGGACCGGAAAGCCTCATCTCCTATGAAGCCTTCGGCGACGGCGATGTGGTGATCCGCGCCTCGGAGGAGGTGCGGTCCTTCCTGCCCAGCGAGGGCTGGATGCTGAACCGGGGCTGGGGCGCAGAGCAGCCCGCGGACATCCGCGTCTGGGAATATGACCTGGATCCGGATCTGTTCCGCGGATACAATCCCTTCTGCGCCGTGAACATTCTGCATGACCGGCTGTTCATCGAATACGACAAAACCGACATGACCCCCTATCTGAACCGCCGCGGCTGCGTTTTCTGCGACGGGAAGCCCCTCCGGCAGGTGCCCCTGTACAGCGGCATGAGCGCGGAGGACAACACCTACTGGGTGGAAGCCAACGGCATGAAGGTCCACTTCCGCCTGCCGGGAGACGCGGATCCGGCGGAGCACCGCATCGAGGTCACCGTCCGGGAGCAGTGCTTTGTGCCCGCCCGGCCCTTCCTGAACTATATCCGCGTGAAGGGACTCATCTGCGAGCATGCCGCCACCGGCGCGCCGGTGCCCCAGCGCGGCGCCATCTCCGCCTGGCGGGGTCATCACTGGATCATCGAGGACTGCGAGGTGAACTGGTCCAACGGCGTGGCCATCGATGTGGGCAATGAATGCTGGCATCACACGCACCGGGCCGGGGAGGTCATCGGCTGGAGCGTCGTCCGCAACTGCCGGATCCGGGACGCGGGCGTCTGCGGCATCGCCGGCCTGTTCGCGGAGCGCATGCTCATCGAGGGCAACCTCATCGAGGGCACCGGCTGGCAGCGCATGGAGCTTTCCTGGGAGGCCGGCGCCATCAAGCTGCACAACAGCGTCAACGCCCTGATCCGCAACAACATCTTCCGGAACACCCTCCGGGCCGATCATCTCTGGCTGGACTGCGGCAACGAGAACAACCGCATCACCCGCAACCTCTTCCTCGACGGCATCGAGCAGCGGGAGGCCATCTTCATCGAGTGCACCCGGGACGGCGTCAACCTGATCGATCATAACGTGATCTGGAATGTGGAGGGACGCTTCGATCCCGCCCGGATTCCGGCGGAGCCCGGCTCCTCCGGCTGGTACAAGCTCCGGGAGAACGAGGCCGTCAACGGATACGGCATCTACGGCGAGGGCACCGACCGCCTCCACGTCGCGCATAACCTGATCGGCTGCTGCCGCCACAGCGGATACTATCTGAAGCCGGTGCCCTTCCGCATGCACGGCCTGGAGCGGGGCGGCACCTCCCGGAACGCGAAGGTCATCAACAACATTTTCTACGCCTGCGGGGAGGCGGCCATCGATTTCCCCACCCGGGACAATGAGGCCGAGGGCAACCTCTACGTGCGCATGCAGGG